>QIAR01000427.1 GCA_003225595.1 Acidobacteriota bacterium
TTTCAAGTATTTGCCCGAGCCTTTGATAGAGCTGCCGGGGGATCAAGCTATGGTCGTGAAATTGTGAGGCCCTGCAAGGTCGCTCGGGCATCCGGTACCGATGGCATGACTAGCAGCAGATTTTGGCCGAGGGAAATGCTCCGGGGCGGTCGGGGTGCGCGTGTTTTTGCCGTATTAGGCGTTCTCGCGGTGCTCGGGTTACTGCTCTCACATGAAATCAGCGCCTGGCGCAAATTTGATTGGAGGGTTTTCTACACCCAGGCGCGACACATTAGCATTTGGCGCAGCGTGAGTGCGGTCGCAATCACGTACGCGGGCATCCTGCTGCGAGCCGCTCGTTGGAGCGTTTTCCTGCGTCGAGTGAAAGAGGTGCCCGCAGCGCGGCTCTTTGGACCGACCATGATTGGCTACGCCGGCCTAGCGCTGCTTGGCCGTCCAGGGGAACTGATCCGTCCTTGGCTGATCGCGCGTAAGGAGCGCTTGAGCCTCTCATCACAAATGGCCATCCTGACGCTCGAACGAATCTTTGATACGGCGGCTGTCGGTATGCTGATCGCAGCCGCAATTCTGAGTTCTTCGCAACTGCAGGCGTTGCCCTACCTGTCGCAGTTCCGTCGGGGAGGTTTTCTGCTTATCGTACTCATCGCATTTTTGGCCCTTCCTCTTTTCCTCTTTGCCAAAAAAGGGGAGAAGATTGCATTCCTACTGGAGCGAATGTTGTCGCATGTAGCGAGCCGGCCTGCGCAGAAAGTCGCCGAGATAGTCAACGGGTTCGCCGACGGGCTTAAGGTGATCCAAAATACGAAGTCCCTGATCCAGCTTATCTTCCTGTCAATTTCAATTTGGCTGTTTATCGCGCTGGCTTACCTGGAGACCCTTCATGCCTTCAACGGCCTGCGAGGCATGTCGCTAATGGAGGCTCTGTTGCTTCTGGGCTTCAGCTTGCTGGGCTCGTTAGTACAGTTACCGGGAGGCGGGACCCAGCAACTGATCGTCATCGCCGCATTAATCAACGTCTTCGGTGTTCGGGCAGAACTTGCCGTGAGCTGTAGCATGTTGGGGTGGCTGACCATCTTTATGGCTCCGGTTCCGGTGGGCCTGGCATTGTTAAGACATGAGCGACTATCATTGCGAAGATTCTTGCAGAACAGCAAACAATCCAGCGAGCCGGGCGCGCCATGCGGCGTCTCAACTGAAGCCCGATCTCTCAGACCAGTGTAGCAGGTGTGGACGGACAGTCATTGGGTTTCTGGAACTGCCTGAACTGACGGACGCACTGGGAACCATTCGACAATGATGATTTCGCCTTCTCCTGGCCACAATCGAATAGCCCAAGTGGCACTGCTTACGATGGTAAGCGCGTTATTGCTCGCACCCGTGTGGTTAGTCCGCTATCCTCCTTTGGTGGATTACCCGAATCATCTGGCTCGATACTTCATTCTCGCCCACTTGAAGGACCCCAGTTTACATTTAGCGCAATTCTACGGCAGCCGTTGGGGATTTTACCCCTATGTCGCGGTTGATTTGCTAGCGGTGGCTTTGCAGTGGCTGCTGCCGATTGACATCGTCGGTCGGGTGATCCTCAGCATTTACCTCTTGGGGTTGCCCTTGGCCACTTACTTCTTCTTGAGGCAGATAGGTTGCGAGTCCTCTTATCTGAGCTCCTGGGCGCTGGTAATCGCTTGTGGTCCCGTCTTCCTGAGCGGAATCTTGAACGACATGCTATCTGAGGTGCTCTGTTTTCTACTGCTGGGGCTGTGGCTCAAGTATTTGACAAAACCTCGTGTGGCCTGTTGGTTAGCCTTGCTGATGTTGGGAACATTACTCTATTTGACGCACCTGGTAGGTTTTGTGGTGGCAGGATTTGTGGTGCTCACCTACGGTCTCCTCAAGCGCCAGTCTGCTCATCGTCTGCTTGCGTCCTTGTCCATATTTCTTCCTGGAGTGCTTCTCCACTTGTGGTCCTTCGTAAACGGTACAGGTGCAGATGTTAGCGCTAATTATCATCCACACCATTATCAATGGGAACTCGGAGACAAGTTTGCTCTGATGATAAACCCTTTCCGGGAGTACTCTCGTTTTGCTGCAGCCATGACTTTGGCGGCGCTCATGATTAGCTTAGTGCTTGCGGTATGGAAGAACCGCGAATTGCGCCCGAATTATCCATGGTTAGGCGTGGCTGGTGCGGTCCTCCTCGTATACTTGTTAACTCCAACGAGCTATCACTACCTGGGAATACGGCTCCTGCCGTTCCTGTTTATTCTGAGCCTCAGTGTGGCCAAAATCGGCCGACGAGCCCGTGTGTTGGGGGTAGTCGGTCTGTTAGCTTTTGTCCTTCGGTCGGCAGATATGGACTATGGCTTCATCTCCCGGCAGGCCGAACTTGGACGCTGGCAACGTTCGTTTGCGGCGATTCCTCAGTACTCCCGAGTTCTGCCCATGGTGCCTCTAGACGAGAGGGCTTTCTTTCGTCGCGACTATCTTCACTTTTGGGCTTACGGAGTGATCGAGCGCGGATGGTTTTGCCCTCACTTGTTTCACGCTCCAGGGATCCATCCTCTAGTTCTCCAACTGCCGACAGACAAGATAGCGAGGCTACTAGCATGGCCGAAAGCAAGCTACCTTGAACCCGGTTGGAATAATGTTGAAATCGACCCCGATTGGCAGAGCATTCAAAGGAATTTTGAGTACTTGTGGGTTTACGACATGCCGCGGTTTTCAACGCCGATAGCAAGCTTTGGCCAGCTTGTCTATTCAGACGGCACTCTGAATGTCTTCCGAGTGACTAGTGCCACAAGCGCCGGTTCGCGTTGAAACAACCTGCCCCTTTGCCAGTCGCTCCGGCAAAGCCGATCCCTGGTTCGAGGCGTTGAAACCGTGTATTTGAGACCAGTCCGTGTGAAGAAAACATGAAGATCCGAGTGACGTTCGTCATCGTCAGTATCCTTGCGGCGGCATTTGCGGCACTCGTGTGCGTCAATTATCGCCGCGAGATGCGCGTAACTCGAACCCGCATTTCGTCCGGCAGCCAAGTCGTCAATACACCCTGCGGCATGCTCGAATATGCCGACGTCGGAAGTGGGATGAAAACCATTCTCGCCACGCCTCCAGCGGATTTCAAGAATGCAATTCCAGAGGAACAAGAACGCGTTCTGGAAGTCCTTCGTGAAGCGATGCCCGCTCGGAGTTGGCCGGATTCCTCCGCCTGCATGAGGCCTCGCCTGAAACCCGAGGCCGAGGAATACCCCGACCCCTTTACGTTGCAGTACGTAGCCGGACACGATAACATTAAGACCAGGATGCGCTCCGTGCACCCACGCGAGAGGAGGCCGTTGAGAAACTGTTTGTGCGGCTCACGAACCTGGAGCCTCCAGAGGGGCGTGTAGAATGCAAAGGGTCGATGCAAAATCCGGTGCAGTCGGAGTTGAGAAGCCGATATGGCTAAGTTATTGAGCGCGTGTAGTTTACAACCTGCGGAAGTGGTGGAACTGGCAGACACACCATCTTGAGGGGGTGGCGCCGAAAGGCGTGGGGGTTCAAATCCCCCCTTCCGCACCATCGCAATGATCTTTCCGATGGAGAAGGAAAGGGCCGGCTCCTGTTGCTGGTGAGTTGTTTTTGAAATCATGATTACATTGATCACTATCGTTCATATTTTTGTTTGCTTTTTTTTGATCATCGTTGTGCTGCTGCAAAGTGGTAAGAGCGGGGACATTGCGGCAGCCTTCGGTGGGATGGGCAGTCAGACGGCATTCGGCCCGCGTGGCGCGGCGACAGCCCTCTCCAAGGCGACCACCTGGTCAGCCGTCATTTTTATGGTGACCTCGATCACGCTTTCTATCTTCGCCGTGCGCCGCTCTGGCTCAAATTCGGTGCTCCAGGGCCTGAAGCCTGCGCAGACCAAGTCTCAACCCGCGAAACCAGCAACACCGCCGGCGACGCCCCAGCAGCAAGCCCCAACCAAAAAGTAGTTATTTGGCTATCAGCTGTCAGCTTTCAGCTATTCAGCTATTAGCTCCTAGCATTTAGCTTCTACCGCTAAGGCGATTCTCTTTCCCGAAGATGGAAAATCATGTGCTCTTTTTATCTTTCTAAAAGAGGCAAGAACCCGTCTTCTCTTTGCAAACAGTGGACTTGTGCTCCTGATAATGC
>QIAR01000428.1 GCA_003225595.1 Acidobacteriota bacterium
CACCGTGGACTTCCATGTGTTCGATCTCCGCGATCTCTCCCTGCTCGTCCAAGGCCCAAAGTTCCTCCAGCACTTCATCGAACTGTTCTTCGTCGGCCATAGCGAAGACTTCCTGAGCGGCAACTTTGCCGTGATGCAGCTCAATACGGCGATCGGCGAGGCGGGCAACAACCGGGTCGTGGGTCACCATGATGATGGTGCGTCCCTGTTGGTGTAGCTCGCGCAACAGGCGGAGCACGATTTCTTCGTTCTGCGCGTCGAGGTTGCCGGTGGGCTCATCAGCTAATACGATCTTGGGATCGTTGATGAGGGCGCGCGCGATGCACACACGCTGCTGCTCACCACCGGATAGCTGGGAAGGCAGGTGATGAGCGCGTTCTTTCAGTCCCACGCGATCCAGAGCTTCGAGCGCTTCCTGCTCATCGGTCATGCTGTGGAAGTACTGCGCGAGCATGACATTTTCCAGCGCGGTGAGATACGGGATCAGATGAAACTGCTGGAAGACGAATCCGATTTTCTCCGAGCGCACGCGATTCAGGTCTGTCGTCGTGATGCTGGCCACTTCCTGTCCATCGAGCCAGATTTCACCCGAGGCTGGCCGGTCAAGGCATCCGATCAGATTTACTAAAGTGCTCTTGCCGGAACCCGAAGGACCCATCACGGCAAGCCACTCGCCGGGATCGACCGAAAGAGAGATATCGTCAAGGGCGCGGATGACACCACCACCAGCTTCGGCCCGGGCCGGGTACAGCTTGCTGACATTTTTTAGCTTAATCATCTCACTCGCCTCTCAGTATCGTAGCAGGCTGCACCCGGCGCAAGAGGCTAATCGGCAACACCGCCGACAAGAGCGCCACGGCCACGCTGCCGGCCATCACCACAGGCAGCACGCTGAACCGCGCTACCACCGGGGCGTGGAAATTCACACGGCCAATCCAGGCGGCAACTCCGATCCCTATCACGAAACCAAGCAATGCGCCGGCTACCCCCAGTGCCCCGGCCTCAGCGGCAAAAAACACATTGATGAGCCGTTCCGATGCGCCCAGCGCTTTCATAATGGCAAAGTCGCGACGGCGATCAAAGACCCAGCCAATCAGGGTGGCCAGCACACACAGCGCGGCAGTCACGATGATCAGCACAGCGGATGCGAGGAGAGTGGCGCGTGTTTTGTTCAGAACTCGTGCTTCGCCTTCCAAGATCTGGCGCACCGGGCGGACTTCGGCAGCGGGCAGTGCCCGCGCAAGCCGCTGTATCGCAGTGGTCACTTCTTCGGCAGAGCCGGTTGCGGCGACTTCAATGGTGGAGGGCTGCACATCGGTCCAAGACACGAAATCAGATAGGGACATGTAAATGCGGCTGTCCTCGGCGGCCCCCGTCTCGAGCGTTCCAGCAGGTCTGACGTGAACCGTGTGTCCCTGAAAGCTCAGGTCGAAAGGCTTCCCCTGCGGGCTTACCACAGCCGCGGCACGCGTCCCGACCAGCACTTCTTCTGCAGCGCTGGGCCAGGCACTGACCTTCCACCAGCGATCGAGCTTGCGGACGCGGTTGAAATCTGTGCCGGCGACCACCACAGAACGGCCATCACGGGTGCGAGCCACGACGTAGGCAAATGGCGCCGCAAGCCCGCGACCCCCTAGCGTCGATTCGACAACCTGCAAAGCATCCGTTGGAATAGACCCGCGACCATTATCGACGATGACAATATTTGCGCCGTAGTTGCGAAATTCGGTACGCAGCTTGGCCTGTACGTCAACGTACAGATTCATCATGGCCGTTGCCACACCAGCGGCTACGATCATTGCAAGAAGAGCTGAAGTAGCACGCCCACGGCGCAACATTGCCGCACGCAACAGCATTCGCAAGAACATCGATTGGTGAGGAGAAGCGGCGCGCCGGCTGGATACATCGGTTGTGGGCATCTGAGCTGTGGCCGCTGGTTGCGAGGGACAGGAAGTCATGCCTCACCTCGCAGCGCAAAGACCGGATCGAAGCGCACGGCGCGGCGAATGGCTGCGGCGCTCCCGGCAAATGTTACAAATACGGCAATCGCCAGAATCACAGGAAACAGCACGGGCTGAATCGTAATCTGCGAATCGAAAATCGACCGGCCGATCTGACGTGCCAGCAGGGTTCCGCCGGCAAAGCCTACTGCGCCGCCAAGGAGGGCCAGCAGCATGGCTTCGGCAAAGAACAGCGCGGCGACGGCAGTATTGCCTGCTCCCAGAGCCTTCATCAGTCCGACTTCGCCACGCCGCTCGAAAATCGCCGTTGCCATTGCTGCGGAAACAGCCAGTGCCGAGGCGAGCAGCGCCGCCAAGGTGACCAGCAACATGAGTCCCTTGATGCGCAAGAGCACCGTGCCCTCGTTTTGCGCGACCTGACGAATCGGTTCGACATGAGAATGTGGAATGGCCTCTTGCAACTGGTAGGCGATGGACTGCGCATATGGTGAGCAGTACCAGCGATCGAACAGCTCTGGGCCCATGCTCTTCGGATCGCGACGTGCCAAAGCGTCTTCCGGCTTGGTCAGCGCGCTCACGTAAATGCGGCGAACGGCACCAGGCCTGCCGAGTATTTCTTGCGCCAGTGCCAGAGGAGCAACGATGTTTTCGTCCTCGCTGCTGCCCGTGGATAGAATGCCTGTCACCCGGCGCTCTCTGCCAACCAGGTGCAGGTGATCACCGGGTTTCAAGTCTAGCTTGGCGGCCAGGCGCTCGCCGAGCAAGATGTCATTCGAATTGTCATCCGGCCACGCTCCCTGAACCTTCCACCATGGATGCGTAATCCGCACTCCTGTAACGAAATCTTCCTTACCGAACCTGAGCTGCTTGGAAAAGTATGTGCCGAGTAGCGTCACGGGTTTCGAGTCGTTGGCCGTACCCACGTTGACGTTGGCCGGCAACATGGGAGCAAAACCGACGATATTATTCCGCCAGAACATACCCTTGATTTTGGGGAGTTCGGCTTCGTTCAGGAATGCGCCGTCGCTTGGCGGTTTAAGGCTCACACCGCCGATTTCGACGTCGAGTGTGTCCTCTTGTGGAGTGACCAGTAAGTTGGCGCCGTAACTGCGCAATTCGCGGTTAATTTTGTCCCCAATGTCGGTGGCCACCGCAATCATAGCCGTCGCCACAGTGACACCGAGAGTCACAGCAATGCCCGCCAGCAGCTTGCGTCGTTTCTGTCGACGAAATGATTCGTAAACCATCCGCACAAACATGGGCTATTGCTGCCGGAAGTAGCGCGTGCCTGCCGCCACGTCCGCCTCCGTGATTATGATCGCATCCGAAGTGACTGTCGCCTGCAGAGGTATGGGATTGCATCCCCCGGCCGTACCCACTGACTGCGAGTTGATGGGGGCAGCGCAGTTCCTGCAAACCACTCCATTCGGGCCCTTGTGGAAACCCACGGGGCCACAGATCTGGCAGGCGTCAAAAACCGTGGCGATCTTGCCGTCGGGTTTTTGATACAGCCAGAAACGGATGTTGACGCTGTTCACTGTGGCGGCGAAGGCGTGGAGATCATGATCGGAAACCTGGGAAAGCGGGATGGTCGCCTTGCCATCCACAAACGTTACGGCGGTCGCGGGGGAAAGCGTGTTCACGCTCTTGGCGTAGATGAATTCTGCCGTTACCAGCAGGATAAACAGGAACGAGCTCGCGTAAACGGAAGCCATCCACAGGCGCTCGCGGCGCGCACTCCACATGGCTTTGCGGCGCTCGGCCGGGGATGCCGGGACGGGCAAAGGCTCCCGCCGCTTGATTTCAAACAGTACCATCAGCGCCGCCAGGGCGAAAATCGTAATGAAGAAGAAGAGGTCATTGCGAACGATGGGCCCGATGATAGCCATTTCGCGCCGGGAGGAGGGAAGAACGCCATTTTCCGAAAGCTCATGCAATCCGGAAACGATTAACTGTGCCGCCACAAAGAGCAGAATGATGGTCGTGACTCGGAAAAATTTCGGCAGATTGATGCGCACGCTGCCCTTCACGAACGTCACGCCAAACAGCACGGCCGCGACCACACCTAGCAACGTGCCAAGAAAGCTCATCAGTTCGGTCGAGTTGAGCGAAACCCCAGAGAGAATCAGCACTGTCTCGACACCTTCGCGGAACACCATTAGGAACACAAAGAAGAACAAGCCAAAGCCGGACCCTCGGCCCGCCAGCAGCCCCACCTTGCCCTCAAGCTGACCCTTCAGCTTACGGCCCGTCTTCATCATGAAAATGATCATGGTCACGACAAAGAAAGCTGCGGCCAGCATGACCCAGCCTTCAAAGATGTCTTCGTTCCATTTCGTGCGGGAGAGCAGGACAGCAACGCCGATGCTGCCGACAGACGCGGCAATCAAAGCTGCATAGACGGATTTGCGCAGATCATTGCGCTCAATCTTGGCCAGGTAGGCCAAAGTAATGCCAATGATCAGAGAGGCTTCGACGCCTTCGCGCAACGTGACGATAAAAGCTTGGAGCATCTAGAGAAAGTGCCTTCTCTTATTGCAACTCAATTGCAATTAGAACTACTTACAGGATAACCTCGCGGCTCTGGAGGCGTCAACGCGGCGAATTAAGACAGCCTGTGATCCGGGACATAAAGAGAAAGCGGCGTCAGGCCCCGGACTTCGGCATCGTGCGACGAGAAGTCACAACTGTTTGAGAAAACGCTTCGCCTCCTCTAGGTGAGAGAAGAGC
>QIAR01000416.1 GCA_003225595.1 Acidobacteriota bacterium
ACAAATCGGGCCAGCCGTCATTGTCGTAGTCACCCCAGATCACACCAAGGCCGTAGTACTGGTTGGGGTCGCTGACTCCAGCTTTCTTCGAAACTTCCTCGAAAGTAACGTCGCCTTTGTTGTGGAAGAGAAGATCGCTCTCTCCTTGCATGCCCCAGGGACCGCATTGCACAGGCACTCCCTTGAAGTTGCAAAACTTGCTGCTGCCAAAGACTGGCAGATGGTCCATGTCAACGTGGACGTAACGGGAAACGAATAGATCGACGTTGCCGTCGCGGTCGTAGTCGGCCCAGGCAGCGCCAGTCGAGAAGCCTCCCGCACGCACTCCGGCTTTGTCGGTCACGTCCTCGAACGTGCAGTTGCCTTGTTGCGGTAGAGCACGTTTCCGCCATAGCCCGTAACGTAGAGATCCAGAAAGCCGTCATTGTCGAAATCCGCGACCGCCACGCCCATTCCCCACCCTTTCCGCGTGAGCCCCGCCTTTTGCGTGATGTCGGTGAACTTCAGATCGGCATCCTGATGCCAGAGCGTAACCATAAGATCGCCGCCCTGACGATAGCGATCGACAGTCGAGCCGTTCACCATGACGATATCGAGCTTGCCGTCGTTATCGCAGTCGAACAGGCCGACGCCACCGCTCATGGATTCGATAACGTAGCGCTTCTCGTTCGAAGAGAGATGAGAAACGGTGAGTCCGGCCTGCTGGGCAATGTCTTTGAAGATGGGGACAGGAGGTTTGGCGGTAGAATTGGCCTTCTTACCGCTCGCTGCTTGCTTCGCTGGTGGTGGCGGCGCAAGCCGACCTAACGCCGAGGACCCCGGCCTTTGCGCCCAGAGCGTCGCGCTTAACGCAAGAAAGAGAAACAATGAGGGCCGGGCTCTTGGGGTTCTCAACCGCATGAATAGCTGATTCTAGCCTGAAAAGTGCATGCCGTTCCGATCGCGAAAAACTTCGACGGCTAAGAACTCGGTTATTCCGCGTGGCCTCGGGCACGGCTTCGTGTCCTGCACCGCGACTTCCTAAAGTGTCGCAGGCTCCTACTTCTGCATTGCAAAATCGTACCAATACCCGCGGGGCTCGTTGCCTGACACGTGGCGAGTGTTGTACTGGAGCAAATAGTTGAGATGCTCGTTGTCGAGCGGATACGACTTGCTGGGATATGGATACGTGCCCATCGCGCGGAAAGGCAGCGGATCGACGGTGTTGCCCTGGGCTGCGTAGAAGTCCATATCTTTCTCATAACCGTTGGCCAGGAAGAAGAAGTCGCGTGTCCAACCTAACGGCAGCGGAGGCAATGAATTCGGATTGAATTCGAGCGCGACTTCCTCGCCCGATCCGAATACGACGAAACGGTCATCGAAGTCTGTCAGCAGCGGGCGGACGTCGCCGTGGCGCGTGTAGGTGCCTGACTGACGTGTGTAAGGGCCGGTTCGACTGACTTCTTCGTAAACGTACTTCACGTTCCCCGGCGGCCGGTCTTCGATCTGGCGGGGATAGCCGTGGAAGCGCAGGTCCGCGCTCTCAAGCGGAATCGCAGTGAGGCGCGTCTTTGCGTTGTGGGGGACGTCCTGGGGGGCATTCTGCGGAGTGCGGTCGATGAAAATGTTATTCCAGTAAATCTGCAGGTTCGTCGAGATGCAGATGCGCTGCGTACCGGCGGGCAGCTTGCCACTCAGTTCGGCTACCGTCGTGCGCGGGAGGCCGGCGGGAAATCCCATGTCATCGATCACACGCACCCACTTTCCTGTTGCGTCGAGTGCCTCCACGTACGGTGCAGTGGCCTGAATGCCAGCCTGATCAGCTGCATACATTCCGGTGGCAGTGAAGTATTCGATTTCACCGTGCATTAGTAATCGAAGCGGGCCCCCATGGTAAGGCTCCCCCAGATCGAGTTCCAAGCTGTGCAGCTTGGTGAAGCCCTTGAACGGCAGCAACTCGAAATCACCGAAGTAACGATGAGCTAGCAGATCGGGTAGAACATTATGCCCGTGTTCGTCCCAAGCGCCTGCGGGCGGGTGAGGATTGTGGCTGGCAATGACCTTGAATGGCGGATACGGCGGGTTGCTGGCGAAATATTCGTTGGGATACACGTCGAAGTCGCTGGGATGGTCCACGGCCAGGAGGCGCACGCGGTCAAGATAGACAACTTCCTCCATCGGTTCCATGAGCCGGAAGCTGAGCTTGCCGTCTTTCTTTTGAATTACGTTGCGATCGACTTTGACGTACTCGGTGGGGCGAGGGATATTGCGTTGCCCCGGCCCAACCCAGTGTCCGACCACGCCTGCACCGAGCATATCGGACACAAGTTCATAATGCGTGCCATCCCAAACGAACAGCGTGGGGCAAGAGCTACCGCGACGATCGATTTCTGTGTAGGCCTGCTCACGGTTAGCGGGGACCTCGACTTCATCTTGCAAAACACCAGTCGGCCATAGCATGCGCACCACGTCAGCTTGCTTGGCCCGGCCGAGGCCAACGGTGAGGTAAGGCGAGTTCTGCCCGAGATATCCGTTGGAGCCGTAGATCTCAAATTTCTGGCGAATGCCGTCGGAGAAAACTTCGACCTTGGTCCCAATGGCGCTCTTGTTGTCGTTCAGTCCCTTAAGCGCAAGCCGCAGCCAGTTGTTCCTGTTGCCGCCTTCGTTCTTGAGCAGGACAGCGGGGCCGTGGTTCTGGGTGATGAGCAGGTCGGTGGTGCCGTCGTTGTCGAAGTCTCCGGTGATGATGGCGCGAGGATCTTTGAGCTGAATTTTGTCGAGGCCCACGTCGGCAGTGACGTCTTTGAATCCATCCTGGCCCAGGTTGCGGAACAGGCGGACTTCGCCTCTACCGTCTTTCGTTTCGCCAACGGCGACGAGGTCAACCCAGCCGTCGTTGTCGTAGTCGATGGCGGCGATGCCCCAGCCGCGCACCCAGTTTACGGTGGGCAGGGTAACCAGCTCGAAATGTCCCCTCCCGTTGTTGCGGAAAAGCGAAATGCCGTGAGCAGCCGACTCGGTGAAGGCTAGATCCATCCAGCCGTCATGGTCATAGTCGAGAACAGCAACGCCTACCGTAGCCGAAGATGGGGTGATGAATGGTGAAATTATGCCCAAGGGCCCTTCGCGACGGTTGGTGAAAACGGTTGGTTCATCGGGAAGCCCGGTGACCACGAGATCGACTGCCCGGTCATTGTTATAGTCGGTCCCCACCGCACCGAGACTCGGCTGGCCGCCGGAGAGCCCGACGGACTGAGTGACATCTGCAAAAGTGCCATCCCCGTTGTTCCGCCACATCTGGTTAGATCCGGTGATGCCCTCTTGTCGCCGAACCGTTAGCTTCACTTTCCGAGGGTCAACCCTCGGATCATCCTTACTGTAACGCGTCACATACAGATCGATGTCGCCATCGTGATCGTAGTCGACGAATGTCAGGCCAACGTTGAAGCCATCGGCCGTGATTCCAGCAGCCTTTGTCACGTCTTTGAAGGTTCCGTTCTTCTCGTTGCGGAGCAGCAGGACTCGCCCGTACAGGCTAATTACTAGATCGGTAGCACCATCATTATCGTAATCTCCCGCTGTGCAGCCGATGGCGTGCAGGGTCGGATCGAGGTCGGCTTTTCTCGTGACATCTTCAAACCTTCCGCCGCCGACATTGTGAAATAGCGCCAGGCCACCGTGCGGGCCGTTGTCCGCCAGTAAAACATCAATTCGGCCATCGCCGTCGTAGTCGAGAAAACAAGCGCCAGGGCCGAGAAACGAAGCCAGATCTTTGGCCTCCCCGGGGACTGATTTGCTGACGATCCCGGCCTCCTCTGTAACCGGCACAAAGCGCACAGGAATCGCAGGTGGCACCTTGGCTGATGCCGCCGCTGATTCTTCCGCCCGCGAGTACTGGCCCTGCTCGCCATAAGCCAGGCTCACGGGCGAACCGAGCTTGTTCTCCGTAATGTACTGAAATCGCGTCAGGTGCTGGCGGGCCTGCGTCATATCGCCGGATTGCTGATACGCACGCGAAAGTCCGAATTCAGCCGATGCATGGAGCGGGTTCAGCTTGAGCGCGTGCTGGAAGGCCTCGATCACCTGCCGATACTGCTTAGCCTGCGCGTACACCGAACCGAGGAAGTACCAAGTATCGGCGTCACTGGGATCGATTTCTGTGACATGGCGAAAAGCATTTGCGGCGGCTTGAGTATCGCTCGTGTTTTTGTAGAGTAGGCCGAGGGTGTACCAGGCGTGCGGATCTTTGGGGTCGCGCTTGATTGTGTCCAGCAAAATCTGCTTTGCTTCATCGAGGCGCTGCAGGTTGAGCAGGGCGATTCCACGGTTGAGTTGGGCGATGTGCTGATTAGGATCGAGCGCGGCCGCTGCTTCGAAGGATTTCAGAGCTTTTTCAAAGAGCTGCTGGTTCATGTAAGCCGTGCCGAGATTGTTGAGACGCGCGGCTTCCGTGGACTTGTCGGCGAGATTTGCAGGAGCAGGTTTTTGTGGCGCAGCGGCGAAGAGAGCGAGCGCTAGCACCGAAAGCGCAATCCAAATGAAGGTGGCTCGAGTGGATTTCATGAATTGAAGAGCTCTGCCCTCAGGGGCTAAAGCCCTTTCAGTCTAGCCGAAGCTTTCGGCACGACTGAAGTCGTGCCCTTCCCAGTTGGCCCTTCCGTTCCGGCCGTGGCTCGTACGCCCGTGCTCGTCGCATATCCGTGGCTCGTCATACATACGTTGTTTGTCCTCTGCCTGTGGCTCGCCCTACGTCGGTGGCTCGTCGTACATCCGTTACTCGTTCGTACAACCGCTTCTCATCGTACGGCCGTTGCTCGTCGTACGTTCCCGGTTCTCGGCTTGCCATACGGTTTCGACGCAATCACGCCCTTGCCTTCCTTAATCGTAACCGTCTGGTCTCCAGGGATATTGGAGAGTTTGTCCACCTGCCCGCTGGGCCACTGCACCTCGAGGGTATCAACTTTGGTCTGCGAGCCCAGGCCAAAGGTAAGCATCAGTTCGCTCTGCGACAAGTAGCTTGATCCGCTGCGCAACATTTGCGACTGCTTGTCATTTCCGGAGTTAACGCGGACCACAGCTCCGATGCCATCTCGATTCGACTTTGTTCCTACGAACTTTACCCGCAAGCTGTGGTTCGTACCGCCCTCGTTGTGAAATAGCCAGACCCGTCCTCCGTTAGTGGTAAGCAGAATGTCGAGAGCGCCATCATTGTCAATATCAGCGTATGCCGTGCCTCGTGCGACCTTCGGGCTGGCGAAGGCAGCACCCATTTGTTGAATCACTTCCCGGAACTTGCCGCCCCCCAGATTGCGGAACAGATGCGGGGGCTCAGCGTAGGCGACGCGCTTCTGCACCCTCTCGATTTCGTTTTCG
>QIAR01000417.1 GCA_003225595.1 Acidobacteriota bacterium
ATATCGGTAAGGAATCCGGGAAAGATGCTTTTTCGCTTGACAGTGGGCAGCCGGTTCTCTAACCTTGCGCGATTATAGCAAGGTTTGCCTTTGGCGCAAGCTAGTCAGAATTTCGATATTTTCCGGTGAGTGGAGGCTCCCCCCATGCCGTCATCAACTTTTCGCTGGGCGATCCGTTGGCTCGTTGTCCTGTTCTGTCTCGTGAATTCCACGCTTATTGTCGCCCAAAGCACGGGCGGCAGAATCCTGGGTCGCGTGGCCGACCCAACCGGTGCGGTATTGGCCAACGTGAAAGTCACGCTGGCCAACGAGGCAACCGGCGTCGCCCGCGATACCAAGACCAACGCCAGCGGCGACTACAATTTTCTGGAGGTGGTCCCCGGCAATTACACGGCCGAGTTTGAGCAAAGCGGCTTCAAGAAGAATGTGCAAAAGAATGTGACCGTCGAAGTCAACCAGGTGGTCACGTTGAATTCGACTTTGCAGCCCGGCGGCGCCAAGGAAGTAGTCGAAGTGACCTCGGAAGCGCCTCTGGTGGACACCACCAGCACGCAGCTGGGCGCAGTGGTCAATGAGCGGGCGGTCACCCAATTGCCTCTGAATTCCCGGGATACCTACCAGTTACTTCAGTTGCAGCCAGGCGTGCAATCGCAGATCGGTTCGGACCTGTTCTATGGCAGCGACCGTCCGGGTGTGGTTTCCGTCAACGGAGGCCGGGGACGCTCCAACAACTACAGTGTGAACGGCGGCGACGGCAACGACCAGTTCGCCAACCTGCCGCAGATCCAGCCAACGCCGGATAGTATCCAGGAATTCCGCGTGCTTACCAACACCTTCGATGCCGAATACGGACGCAATTCGGGTGCTGTGGTCAACGTAGTCACCAAATCTGGCAGCAACCAGCTCCACGGCAGCGTGTATGAATTCTTCCGTAACAAAGTGCTCAACGCGCGAGGATTCTTTGATCTCGAGAAACCCGACTTCAAGCAAAACCAGTTTGGCGCCACCCTTGGCGGACCCGTCAAGAAGGATCGCACGTTCTTCTTCACTTCCTACGAGGGACGGCGCCTGGTGCACGGGGTTTCCTCCGGCAGCGTAACCGTTCCCACGGATGCGGAGCGTCAAGGTGATTTTTCAGGAGAGACGCCGTTTGCGGGGACCGTCGATACGGACACTGCTGCCGCCATTCTTAATGAGCGTCCAGGGTGTGCAGCTGCTGTACCTCCGGGCTCTATCTTCGTTGGCGCCAACTATTCGGACATATTTGTCAACAACATCATCCCCAACGAATGTATGGACCCGGTAGCCGTGGATCTGCTGCGCTTCGTGCCGCATGGCAATCTTCCGGACGGTACCTTCTCCGGGGTTCCCATCAGCCGCGATCGTGCCGACCAGTTCACCGTTCGACTGGACCACAGGATCAACGCCCAGCAACAGTTCAGCGCCTATTACTACTTTACTGACAACGCTCCTTTCGACGCCTTCGCCAAGTTCGAGGCCGGTGGCGCCAATGTCCCAGGGTTCGGAGCCAGCACCAAGGAGCGCGTCCAGCAGATCAACCTCAGCCATACCTGGACTTTGAATCCCGGTACAGTCAATGAATTTCGTTTCACCTATTTCCGCGAGGGCCAAGGGACATTCTTGCATCCGGAGCACACCAACCTGGTGACCGATTCGTGCGTGGACCCAGCCGCGAAGCCCTACTGCTTTACGGGACACACCAACACTCCGGGTGCCGTGGACAGCAACGTGCCCGCTGGCATAAATCCGGGGATCACTCCGGGTCTGGGCGCCAACCGTGAAGGAGTGCCTTTCATCAGCATATTTGGGGAATACAACATCGGTAACAACTTCGAGGGCGAGATCCCCCAGGTCGGCAATACATTTCAGTGGAGCGACAATATCACCAAGGTCATCGGCAACCACACTGCCAAATTCGGCGCCGATGTTCGCCGCCAGCGCTTCGACCAAACCCTGTACTTTAACGTAAACGGTTCGATTTACTTCTTCGGGGGCACTAGCAACGACGTAATAGGCGACAATCTCATACCCAATTACCTGCTCGGTTTCCCCGATCAGTATCAGCAAGGTTCAGCACAGACGGAGAATGTGCGCAGCACCGCGCTGTATCTGTTCGCCCAGGATAGCTGGAAGATTAAACCGAATATCACCTTGAACTACGGCTTGCGCTGGGAGCTGAACACGCCCTTGACCGACATCAGCCAGCGGGTACAGACCTTCCGTCCCGGTCAGAACACACAGATCTACCCCTGTGTCATCAGCAGCAAAGCGACGGGGCCAGTGCTGGATGCCTTCGGCGGTGGTTCGTCTTGTGATCCAGGGAGCCCAGGCGCAGCCGTTTACCCTACTGGCCTGGTGTTTCCTGGCGACAAGGGCGTTCCCGCCGGCATGACCCAGACGTACAAGAAGGCGTTTGCTCCCAGAATCGGCATCGCTTGGAGCCCTGGAACTTCAGGGAAGACCAGCATACGCGCCGGCTGGGGACTGTTTTACAACCCCATCGAGCAGCTCGTGCTGGAGCAATTCAGCGCCGAGCCTCCTTTCGGAGGCAGCCCGTTTATCAACAGCACCCTTCTGGAGGATCCCTTTTTTAGCCAGAACTTTAGCAACGACGGGATTATCTATTCCAATCCCTTCGGCGGCTTTCTGGAGCCGAAACGCGGCTCGCCCGTTGACTTCTCTCTATTCCGCCCCATCTTGCTCTATGGCCAATTCCAGCCCAACATGCGCACCCAGTACTCCGCGCAGTACAACCTGAACATTCAGCGCGAGCTGGCGAAGGACTTGGTTTTACAGGTCGGTTACGTAGGTTCGCAGGGACATCGGCTGCTGGCCACCCATGACATAAATTTCGGCAATCCGCAAACCTGTGTAGACCTGCACAACATTTCACTCGCCAGCGGGGACAGCGACTTTGACTGCGGCGTGTTCGGGGCAGACTTTGCTTACACGGTCCCGGCGAACACTATTCCCGCAGGGATGACCCTGCATTTGCCCTATGGGCCTGTGCGCAGCGTAACCGGGCCCAACCCAACTGATATTAACTTAGTAGGGTTGCGCCCTTACTCCTCGCCCAACTGCAATCCGACGGCGCCGGCTGCGAGTAATAACTGTCCGCCCGATGCAATCCCGGTGTTCTCCAGTATCTTTGCGCAGGACACGATCGCCAACTCCGATTACAACTCCCTACAAGTGATGGTGGAGAAGCGGTTCTCCAAGGGGCTGCAACTTCAGGGCGCATACACTTGGAGCAAGTCGTTCGATAATGCGTCCAGCTTCGAGGGCATTCTCAACCCGATTGACCCTCGTGCCAGCCGCTCGCTTTCCCAGTTCGATGCGCGCAACCGCTTCGTTCTGAGTTACTACTGGGAACTTCCCATCCCGAAGTACTCAGGCGCAACCGGCAAAATCCTTAATGGGTGGGCGGTTTCGGGAATCACCACTTTCCAGAGTGGCTTCCCGATCCGTATTACCTCCCAGGACGACAACGAACTGATGAACAGCTTCGACTTTGAACTTCCGGGCCAGCCAGACCAGTTGGCTCCATTCCACACCCAAAATCCTCACACGTCAGGCTGTGCCTACGAAACCGGTCCCACAGCCCCCGCTGCGCTCGGGCCAGTACCCTGTAGCCCGGTGTCCAACCAGTACTTCGATCCCAATATCTTCAGCAGCGACACAGATGTGGTCCCTTCTTTGTTCGGTAGAATTGGCAATGCCAAGCGCACCATCTGCTGCGGACCGGGAATCAACAGCTCGGATATCTCGATCCAGAAGACCACGCCGCTTACTGAGTCCACCCATCTGGAATTCCGGGCGGACTTCT
>QIAR01000418.1 GCA_003225595.1 Acidobacteriota bacterium
ATGCGGCGAAGTGGCGCGTTGCAGAGTGCCCGCGGGACTCGGACGGATCTGGGCAGAACGAGGCGGCTGCCGAAGTATTGGCAGCTGCCGAAATATCGGCGGGGTCAACTGCGATCAATCAGGCGAGCGTTGTGGAGCAGATGCTATTGCGCAGATCTTGAGCACCGCTCGCGGCCATCGGGGTCTGGGCCTGGTTGATACACTCGGCCTCAGACATCGTAACCGAGCGATTGTTACTGGCCTTGGAATGTGAACCGGCGCTGCACTTCAGGAGGTAACGCGCGAACTGCTTTATGGTGCGCGCGCACCATCAGTGCAGGTGCTTCATCGTGGTCGGACGCGTGAATCATGTAGTACATGACTTTGTTTCCCTTGTTTTTGTCATAAATTGGATATGCAGCAGAGAATCGGTATCCAAGTTCGTCCTGGAACCTCTTACGAACAATTTCCGCAATGTCCCACGAGTTCTTCAACTTTAGATCGCGCCAGTCAGGCCTTCCCCACCAGTTGGAAAGTTTATCGCTGTTGCGGATGCCGGAGATAGCACGGTGAAGCCAACCGACTCCGAGGAAATAGAGCAATTCGATCTTGTTGTTCGGTGGTTTCCTGTACCCGGCAAGCTTCTTGAGAGTTGCCCAATGGCACTCGAACGTTCGCTGGTCGAGCAGACAGAAGGTAGCTTCTTTTTGCGTAATCCTGCCCTCGGTTAGTATCTTGTCGACATTAACGTGGAAGTCGCCCGGCCAGATTTCGATTGTCCGATTAAGTATTCTCCCCTTTTTGTCGCGTGGTTCTGGTTGAGCCTTTACTAGTTTTCTAAGCGCTGCGATGCCACGTTTGGTCACCTCGCACAGAAAGAAGTGTCGCAACCACTTCGGTTCGCTTTGCAGGACGAGGGCAGCAGCCCAGGCATCCGGCTTGTCGAAATACTGAGGGCCGGCAAAACCATCGATGTAAGCTCCATGTTTCGTGACTTGAACGAAAAACTGCAGATACCGCTGGATGAACCGAGCCTTATTTTCTGTCCAAATGGCCTGTTGAACGCGTTTGTATCTGCGTACCTTCTTCTCGATAGATGGTCGTAGATCTGGAAAAAGTGGGCCGGTACTGGGAGATTCGTTTTTTTTCTTTTCTCGTTTGTCTTCGGAAGTCATACTGTACAGAATTGTGCTTCCAAACTGGCGGCGAGGCTTCGCCGACGAATCCGATCAGGTATGGGTTCCTCCGCTGTGAATGGGAATTCATCGTACGTCTTCCCAGCCAGTTTGCGACCAGCTTTCTTCTTTTGAACGCCTCCCCACTGCTTAAAGAAGAACGGAACATTGCTTGCGCGGCATTGATGGAGCAGGTTACGCACCCAAGATTCCTCCATTGGTCGTGCTCCCGGCCCGCTCTCGCCGCCGACTATTACCCAGTCAATATCTGAAAGATCGATAGTACCGACGTCCTCCAGCAGTGGCTCGATCGACAAGAATTTCACTTTTGCCGGAGTACTGCGCAGATGTTCTATTCGTGGAATGCCATGCTTTACGTCCTCGACGCTAACCCCCCACCAGATATGACGGCTGTCAGTTGCGAACTTAAGCGGACCCTTCAACATGTGTGCCAACCGCTCCGAACGCTTCGTGAGAAGCTGATACGTGTGCCAACTCGCTTCCATCATTACCTTGACGACTCGAATGATGAATTCGTCTGGCACATCTACGTGGAATAGATCACTCATCGAATTGACGAACACCATGCTCGGTGCTGTCCACGAGAATGGCTCAAAAAGCTTTTCTGGCACGAGCCGAAGATCAAAACCAAATTCGTAGGGATGTCCTTTCACCCCCCGAAACCGTTCGGCAAACGTCTCGGCATAGCAGTGCTTACAACCGGGGCTGATTTTTGTGCAGCCCCGCACGGGGTTCCAAGTCGTATCCGTCCACTCAATCTTAGTCTTCGATGCCATCCTGAGTATCCAATTCTAACCGCTGTTCGGGGGCTCGGTGTCGCGACTGGTTTAGCATTCAGGTGCGCCTGTGCTCAGATCGGGAGCGACGTGAGGAACTAGGAGGTCGGAATATCTCTGTCCCACGGAACTGGTAAAGGAGCGGGTGCTTGGGAAATGCCGCGATCGGGGGAGTTAGTGTCCGTGCCGAACAGGAGCATGGCCGAGCGAGGCTCGGCCGGACAGCCGGGGCGGCTGTGCCCACGTGGTTCGTGGTGATCTGTGAGCCAAAGCAGCTTCCTCTGGTCTGACGGCCTTCGGAATGACACGGCGTTAGGGTCTTCGGATCGAATTAGGGACTCAGATCACTTTCCTACGCCTTACTCTTGTCAGGCCTGGCTTGCACATCGCTGCTTTGAGAGCGAGGAGGTAATGGGTGTCGGGACACAGAAATAAACTATGCGGCTCCAATATTCCGCAGCCTTTGCCCTTTCTCCAACGAAGACAATCTTCGCGGCGTAGTGGCCAGCAGGAAGAACAAGAATCGCGCTGAGCGTGTATTTTTCGCCGGGCTCCATGGAAAAATCGATTTTTTCGTCTGAATGTGTGTACTCATAGAGAAGCGAAATATGAGGTGGGATACCACGTATGTCTGCCAAATTTCTGTTCTCCGGCCACCAACCCGCGAAGCCAGGACAGGTCATCCCGGCGGCTAGCTTTCTGGTGATGCGGCGATTTCCAATGCTTGCCAGAACGACACCAAGAGACACTACGAAACTCTGGTTGAGCGGCTCGGTCTGAACCTGGTAATCGACGGACAGGGCGCTCTCAAACGATTTGCGGAGGACGAATTGATAAAACGTCCAGCTGCCACCAATTAGTAGTGCGAGTGCGGTTGCAGCGTCTGATACATCTTTGGGCCCAAGTTTGCGGGTAAGCAGCCACCAGCCTACAAGGATCAAGATGAGGAGAACGACGGCTATTGCCGCGTTCAGGTATTTGCGGATAGGCATAGAGAGATGCCTTTCAATAGGATATTAGAGAGCATTAGGGAAGTGCCGCGCATTCTGCCACGCGCGATGGGAAGAGTCAAGGAGAGGCGAGGTGCCATCTCTCCGCGGATGGTCCGCGTTCGTGTAGGTACGGAAAACAAGCAGATTCCTCGGGCGTAAGAGGCCCTCGGAATGACAGGTGAGGGAGGAGGCTGTGTTCGGCACCCTTCGGCTTCGCTCGGGGCAGGCTCGAAGACTGAAGTCGTGCCCTTCCCGAGTCGTGATGCCGAGAGGCGAGCTCTGCTTTAGCCGGACAGCTGGGGCGGCTGTCCCCCACGTGATTCGTGGTGATTCGAAGAGCCGCGGACAAGAGTGCCCGCGCCACACTATCAAGATCAAGGTCAAGAGCCGCGGGCGGGGGCGCCCGCGCCACGCGGGCGAAAGCAGATTCCCTTCGACTGCGCTCAGGACAGGCTCTCGGGCCTGAAGGCCATCGGAATGACAAGGGGTGAGGGCGTGAATCGTGGCGGGTCGGTCGTCCCCACACAAGCCGTGAGGCGTACGGCGAAACCAAATCGTGTCTTATGCGGCGCGATAGAACAGACGGATGATCCAGAACACGATTCCCGCGACAGCTGCCGAGGCAGGAATCGTCAGGATCCACGCCCAGACGATGCGCCTCGCCACTCCCCAGCGTACGGCCGAAAGCCTGTGCACCGCGCCGACTCCAACGATCGCGCCCGTGATGGTGTGGGTGGTGCTCACGGGAATTCCCGCCAGTGCGGTGCCAAAGAGAGTTATGGCCCCAGCGCTTTCGGCGCAGAATCCACCAAAAGGTTTTAGTTTGGTGATTTTGGATCCCATAGTGTGGACGATGCGCCAACCACCGGAATACGTCCCCAAAGCGATGGCAGTGTGGGCTGCCAGGATGATGTACCACTTGAAGTGTCCCCATTCGTGAGCCATGTCTACCTTGCTCATATAGCCGGCCGTGTAGAGGGCGCCGGCAATGATTCCCATGGTCTTTTGCGCATCGTTGCCGCCGTGTCCCAGGCTGTAGGCAGCGGCAGAGAGCAATTGCAATTTCCTGAACCAGGTATCCACCTGGCGAGGGGATCTGTTTTGTAAGACCCAATATCCGGCAACGCTAAAAGCGAGAGCCAGGATGAGCCCGATGACGGGTGCGATCACGATAAAGATCAGAGTCTTAGTCCAGCCTTGAGGCAAGATGACGCTGTAAGCCGTGCCCAGGCCGCGATTCAGAGCGGCGCGCGCCATGGCTGCTCCGGCGTAGCCTCCGATCAGTGCGTGGGAGGATGACGTCGGCAGTCCCCACCACCAGGTTAGGAGATCCCATACGATCGCTCCGGCAAGGCCCGCGATGACCACGTACTGCGTA
>QIAR01000419.1 GCA_003225595.1 Acidobacteriota bacterium
AGGCGATCGTGCGTATCTGTCATCGCGAAAAGATCCCTTTTGTCGCCCGCGGCTCGGGTACGGGACTCAGCGGCGGCGCTCTGCCCGTGGAAAAGGGCATACTGATCAGCCTCGCCCGCATGAACCGCATTCTAGAAGTCGATCTTCCCAATGCGCGGGTGGTCGTGGAGCCAGGCGTCATCAATGCGGATGTCACGCAGCGCGTTGCGCCCTACGGATACTTCTATGCGCCCGATCCTTCTTCGCAGTCAGTATGCAGTATCGGCGGCAACGTCGCGGAGAACTCAGGCGGCGCCCACTGTCTGAAATACGGATTCACGACGACGCACGTCCTGGCGCTCGAAGTAGTCCTTCCGGATGGATCACTCGTACATCTTGGCAGCCGGGCAGTCGATCGCCCCGGATATGATTTGCCGGGCATCTTCGTGGGCTCGGAAGGCACGCTTGGAATTGCAACAAAGGTCGTGCTGCGCATTGTGAAGAAACCCGAGGTTATCCAGACTTTGCTCGCGGCGTTCAATTCCACAAATGAAGCGGGGGCAGCGGTCAGCGAGATTATTGGGGCAGGAATGTTGCCTGCGGCGATTGAGATGATGGACAACCTTGCGATTCAGGCAGCTGAGGCCTCGGTACATGCCGGATATCCAGACTGCGGCGGACTGCTGCTGGTGGAACTCGACGGCCCGGCAGCGGAAGTCGAGCACTTGATGAAACAAGTGGGCGCCATCTGCACTCAATGCGGAGCATGGGAGATTCGCGTGGCCCAGTCCGAAGCTGAGCGCACAGTGGTGTGGAAGGGCCGCAAAGCCGCCTTCGCCGCCATGGGACGGATCTCGCCGAACTACATTGTGCAGGACGGAGTCATTCCTCGAACTGCGCTGCCCAAGGTCCTAAGCGAAATTGAGCGGATGAGCGCCGCTGAAGGCCTGCGAGTGGCCAACGTCTTCCACGCGGGCGATGGCAATCTGCATCCCCTGGTGCTGTACGATCGGCGTATCGAAGGCCAGGAGGAACGTGCCTTTGAGCTTTCGGTAAACATTCTGCGGCTTTGCGTGCAATGTGGAGGCTCGATTACCGGAGAACACGGCGTAGGCGAAGAAAAAAAGATGATGATGGGGGAGATGTTCGCCGAGCCCGATCTGGATACGATGCAGCTGGTGCGCTGCGCTTTCGATCCGCAACAGCTGTCGAATCCGGGTAAGGTATTTCCTCGCACTCGCCTTTGCGCGGAGGGAACGGGACCGTATCAACCTCATCCTCTGGAAACCGCTGGGGTAGCGCAGTTCTTCTGAACTTATGGGAACTCAGCCGATATCCATCGTGGACGTCGCAACAGCATGGAGTGAACTGCGTGCGATCGTTGGCGCCGAGCACATGCGTGCTGCTGTACCTGAGGACGCAGTCGATGGCCTCCTGCCGCAGATGGTGATTGAGCCGGGTAATCCTCAGGAGATCGCAGGCGTACTGGAGACCGCGACTAGAGCGGGTTTACGAATCATCCCTCGTGGCGGCGCCACCAAGATGGATTGGGGCAATCCACCGCGCGACGGCGAGGTGATAGTTTCGACCCGCCGATTAAATCGCGTCTTGGAACACGCGTGGGGAGATATGACCGCGACCGTGGAAGCCGGGTGCACGTTCACGCAATTGCAGCAGACTCTGGCCGAGCACGGTCAGCGAGTAGCGCTCGATCCTCTTTGGCCCGATAGAGCAACGGTCGGAGGGATCCTGGTGACGAATGATAGCGGGTCACTTCGCACTCGCTTCGGCGCCTTGCGCGACCTGATCATCGGCGTCACACTGGCGCTGGCGGATGGCACTCTCGCCAAAAGCGGCGGCAAGGTTGTAAAGAACGTTGCCGGTTATGACCTGCCCAAGCTGGCTACCGGTTCATTGGGGACGCTGGGAATTATCACGCAAGCGATTTTCCGTCTGCATCCCGTCCCACCTGAGACCCGAAGTTTGAGTTTCTCCAGTCACGACAACGCAGCCATGAATGCTTTGGTTCTCAAAGTTCTGGATTCCACGTTGATCCCCACCGGGATACAAGTTCGTGCGGGAAATTCCTTCCTGCCGGAGGTCGATTTGCGTTTTGAAGGAACTGCCACCGGATGCGAAGCACAGATTGAACAGACATCGAGGATTGCCTCTGGCGCACTCCGGATTAAGTCTTCGGCAGACGTCTGGAATGCGCCTGCAACGCTGTGGAGTGGGGCCGAGCCGGCTGTAGTTTGTAAGTTCACCCTATTACCTGCGGATCTTGGAGCTTTCTGCGACAAGCTAACGAGAGTGTCAGAGCGATTCCACTTGTCCTGGCGACTGGTCGCGCAAGCAGCCGGAGTTGGGCTGCTCCGCTTGGAGGGAACGGAAAGCGCTGCCCTTCTAGCGGCAATCCGCGATTTGCTGGAAAGATTGGAAAGTAGTCGCGGCTCGCTGGCCGTCCTGCGTTGTCCTCTCGAAGTCAAACGAAAGGCAGACGTCTGGGGTAACGCTGGCGATGCACTGCGATTGATGAGAGACATCAAAGCACAATTCGACCCTGCGGGAAGACTGAACCCCGGCCGATTTATTGGGGGAATCTGATGGCGGAAGGCGCGAAATCGGACCCCGACGCTGGCTGTGGTGCCTTCGATGCGCAGCGCCCGCCGGCTGCCAGCCTGGTCAATGAGTGCGTGCATTGCGGCTTTTGTCTACCCACTTGTCCTACTTATGCGCTGTGGGGCGAGGAGATGGACTCACCGCGCGGGCGCATCTACCTCATGAAACTGGCGCTGGAGGGGCAGATTCGGCTCGACTCGACTTTTGTCGCGCACATGGATAACTGCCTAGGCTGCATGGCGTGTATGACGGCCTGTCCTTCAGGCGTGAAGTATGACAAGCTGATCGAAGCCACACGCGCCCAGATCGAACGCAACTACGACCGCCTGACCCTCGACGGACTTCTCCGCAGAATGATCTTCGATGTCTTTCCGCGGCCCGAACGACTGCGCTTGCTGTTGGGGCCGATGCGAATCTACCAGAGTTCCAGATTGCAGTCGCTAATCCGGCAAAGCGGACTGCTCAAACTGCTTCCCGGAAGTCTGCAAGCGATGGAAGCGCTGATGCCGTCAACTTCGGCGAAAACAAGTGACGCCGATTTGCCTGAATGTGTGCAGGCCCAGGGAGAACGGCGCCTGCGTGTCGGATTGTTGCTGGGATGCGTGCAGCGAGTCTTGTTCCCTGAAGTAAACGCCGCCACCGCCCGTGTGCTGGCCGCAGAAGGTTGCGAGGTGGCGATTCCCAGAAATCAGTGCTGCTGCGGGGCACTCTTGATCCACGCTGGAGAAGAGAAAGAGGCGCTCGATTACGCCCGCCGCAACATTGACGCATTCGAGCGAGCTCAGGTCGAGATCGTAGTGATCAACGCCGCAGGCTGCGGCTCGAACATGAAAGATTATGGCTACCTGTTACGAGACGATCCGAAATATGCGAAGCGCGCGAAAGCATTCTCAGCCCGGTGCCGCGATATTTCTGAGTTTGTAGCCGAACTGGAGCCGCGTGCGCCTCGTCACCCGATTCCCTTGAAAGTCGCGTACCACGACTCGTGTCACTTGCAACATGCCCAGAGCCTGCGCATGCAGCCGCGTGCTGTGTTGGGGAAAATCCCCGAACTGCAGCTGCTTGAGGTCGCCGAAGCGCCGCTATGCTGTGGGTCGGCCGGAATCTACAATCTTGTGCGACCCGGCCCTGCCAAAGAACTGGGGATCGCAAAGTCCGCAACGTGCTTGCAACCACACCCGATATCGTGGCATCTGGTAACCCCGGCTGCCTGCTCCAATTGCGAAGTGGGATCAGACTCGCCGGCAGCCAAGTACCGGTGGTTCATACCGTGGAATTGATAGACGCTTCGATTCGAGGAATCGCGGCAGAGTCTCTGCTGGGGCGCTAGGCTCGCATGCAAGCGATTACTCGAAAGTGCTTTCCAGGCGCCATACCACTTAGAGTCAATAATAGCGCTCCGGATCGGGCTGTACTTTTGGCGTGCCCCAAGGTAAGCGCCGATGAGGCCGAGATACGGGGGGCAGTCTCGCTTGACAGGGTGTCTTCACCGGCTCAAACTCTCAACCGTTCAGGAGTGCTGACAGTATGCCAAGATTGCACACGAAGCTAAACGCAAGGGCGAGACCTTGGTCTGCCGAAAAGCGAGTTTCGAACCCGACAGATTCGTAACCACGACCCCAGGATGGAGTCCAAAGCTTGATTCCAAGGAGGAATACCGCGATGGCAAAAAAAAACGAGCGTGGAATTTCTCGTAGAGATTTTGTCAAAGTAGCCGGCGCTGGCGCGTTGGCCGGGATTGGCACAACGTTTCTCTTTCCGGAAAGGGCATGGGCACAGCAGAAGACCCTGAAAATCATTCAGTGGAGCCATTTCGTCCCTGCTTATGACAAGGAGTGGTTCGACACGGTGTTTACCAAAGAGTGGGGTCAAAAGCACAACACGAACGTTGTCGTGGACCACATCGCCATCGGCGAAATTAATGCGCGCGCTGCCGCCGAAGTCTCAGCCCAAAAAGGTCACGATCTCATCATGTTTCTTTCACCGCCTGCGGCGTACGAGAAACAGGCGATTGACCACAGCGAGATCTACCAGGAAGTTGAGCGCAAGCACGGCAAGCCCATCCAGTTGGCCGTCAAGTCTACCCTCAATCCCAAAACGAAGAAGTATTTCGCGTTCTCGGACTCCTACGTGCCGGACCCCGGCAACTGGCGCAAGGATTTGTGGTCCGCTGCCGGCTATCCGAAGGGCCCTGATACCTATGATGAGCTGCTGGATGGCGCTCGGAAAATCCGGAAGCAGACCGGCAATCCCTGTGGCATCGGACTCTCGCAGGAGCTGGACACGAACATGGCAATGCGTGCGCTCCTGTGGTCATTTGGCGGCTCGGAGCAGGACGAGCACGGAAACGTGGTAATTAATTCCAAGGCCACGATCGAAGCCCTGAAATACATGCGGTCTCTCTTCAAAGATGCGGAAACGCCGGAAGTGTTCACCTGGGATCCTTCCGCCAATAATCGAGCGATGCTCGCTGGCAAGGCGTCATTCGTGGAGAACGCCATTTCGATCACCCGCGAGGCCGAAGTCAAGCACATGGACATCGGCAAGCAGATTATGATCTCGCATGCACTGAAGGGGCCGGCAGCGCGGCTGGCTTCCGAGCACGTCATGTCCTGCTACGTGATTTGGCATTTCGCCGAGAATAAGGAAGGAGCGAAGCAGTTCCTGGTAGATTTCGTTGACCATTTCCATGACGCTTTCAAAGCCAGCGCATTTTACAATTTCCCCTGTTTCCCGAGCACCGTCCCGAACCTGAAGGACGAGATTGCCAACGATCCGAAGGCCGAGCCTCCCGACAAGTACAAAGTTCTCACCGACGTCCTCGATTGGGCCACCAATGTAGGCCACCCGGGTTACGCCACGGCGGCGGTCGACGAGGTCTTTAACACGTTTGTCATCCCGACCATGTTCGCTAAGGTGGCGCGAGATGAAATGACACCTGAAAACGCAGCCTCGGCAGCAGAGAAGGAAGTGAAACGCATCTTCGATAAGTGGAAAAACGCATAACCGGGGCGGCGATGGCGATTGTTGAAACCAGAAGTCTGACGAAGGTTTTCAAAGAGGGCCAACCCGGGGCAGTCAACAATGTGAGCTTGCAAACTCGCGAAGGCGAGTTCCTGGTGTTTCTTGGACCTTCCGGCTCTGGAAAGACCACGCTGTTGCGCATGATCGCTGGACTCGAGCAGCCGACGGCTGGCGAGATCCTGATCGGCGGCGCAGTCGTGAACCATTTGCCGCCACGCGAGCGCCGCATCGCGATGGTCTTCCAGAGCTATGCCCTTTACCCGCACCTTACGGTCTTTCAGAATATCGCGTTTCCATTGAAGGCCCAGAAGGTGAAGAAAGAGTTGCACCAACAGAAAGTCGACTGGGCGGCGTCTTTGCTCGGTATCGGCAAACTGCTTAATCGCAAGCCGAGAGAGCTTTCGGGAGGCGAACGGCAGCGTGTGGCGCTTGCCCGGGCAATTGTTCGTGAGCCCACGGTCTTTTTGCTGGATGAGCCGCTCTCCAATCTTGATGCGAAGCTGCGTGCTGCCGCGCGTGAAGAGCTCGAGGAATTCCAGAAGAGGATCGGTACGACGACGATCTACGTCACCCATGACCAAGTAGAGGCTATGGCCATGGGCGATCGCGTCGTGGTCTTGCACCAGGGAATCGTGCGGCAGATTGGTACTCCCAAGGAAGTTTATGACGACCCCGCCGATACCTTCGTGGCCACTTTCCTTGGCTCACCGCCCATGAATCTCCTGGAAGCCGAAGATGTCATCGTCGGCTTTCGTCCCGAACGCTTCCTTCCCTCCGAACTGCTAACACCTGGGGGCGAGCAGGCTGCGAAGAATTTTCAACCGCAAAGCGTGCTTGTCGCAGATGTGAAAGATCCGCTGAAGCGCATTCCCCTCCGTTTCCGCGTGGAAATCGTCGAATACCTCGGCGCGGAGCGGATCCTCTATGGATACCTTGCGGGAACGCGATTTGAAAAAAAGCTGGTGTATTCGCGAATCCCTTCGAGTGTTCTGGCGAATTACGCGGCAAACTCCATCTATGATTTTGCCGTTCCGGAAAGTGAATTGAGGTTTTTCGACCCTGCGACCGAGAAGCGGATCGCGCCGAAGGCATTCCAGTGGCAATGAGCAACCGCAAGCTGGGGGCAGTGATGTTCCTGCCGGCCATTCTCTATGTCCTGGCCGTCGTGGGCGTGCCGTTCGTCCTGGCCTTTATATACAGCGTTGGTGACGTGAAGATCGCCAGCGTTGGCTATCACTTCGTCGGGCTGGAGAATTTTCGAAGTGTACTCCAGAGTCCTACATTCCGACGGTCGCTTTATGATTCAGTTGTATTCACAGTTGGAACGCAGATCATCGTCCTGGTTGGCTCAACGATCCTTGCCCTTGCGCTTAAAGAGCACTTCCGCGGCCGTGGACTGGTTCGCTTCCTCATCTTATTGCCCTGGGTCGCGCCGGTTTCGCTTGGCGCTATCGGCTGGAAGTGGATTCTGGACTCCCTCTACAGCGTGATCAACTGGGTGCTGATCGCGGTGCACCTGGTTCGTCCCTTCGAGGAACCGATGTGGCTCGGCGAGCCTTCGCTCGCGATGATGTCGGTAATTGGCGTGGAAAGCTGGCGCTTGCTGCCGTTTTCTACCGTGATACTGCTAGCTGGGCTCACCGCGATTCCCCGAGATATCCCCGAAGCCGCCGCCGTGGATGGCGCCGGATTCTGGCGCACCATGTTCCAGATCACCATCCCGATGATGCTGCCGATCGTGAACGTGGCCGTGCTCTTCGGCATCATCTTTACATTTACCGACATGACTGTGGTTTACATTCTGACCCGTGGCGGGCCCTATGACACCACGCAAGTGCTGCCTTCGCTTGCTTTTTTTACCGGCGTTCTGGGTGGCGACTTGGCGGAAGGGGCCGCGATTTCCATCTTCCTCGTGCCGCTGCTCATGGCCGTGGCGTATCTGATGCTGCGCGTTGCCCATCGCTCGGAGGTCGCTTGATGGTGCAGGGGCGCGGCCGCGAAATCCTCGGCAAACTGGTGCACTGGTCCATCGTGGTGGTGTTTTGCGTCCTGCTGGCGTTTCCGTTTTATTGGATGTTGATCACGAGCTTCAAGCGCACGGGAGATCTTTACAATCTTAAGAATAATCCATTCGTCTTTAACGAGAAGCCGACGCTCGAGCACCTGCAGTTGCTTTTCCATGACACACTGTACCTGCGCTGGATCTCCAACACTGCCTTCGTCGGCGCGCTGGTCGTGCTAATCACGCTTCTGCTGTCTGTCCCCGCGGCCTACGGATTAGCCCGGCTGACGGGACGCTGGGGCCAACGGCTCGGCATCGGAATTTTCCTGACCTACTTGGTGCCGCCCACGTTGCTTTTCCTCCCTTTAGCGCGGCTGGTAGCAATCTTGGGAGTGCAGGACAGCCTGTGGTCGCTGGTATTGGTCTACCCGATCTTTACGATTCCTTTCTCGACATGGCTTCTGATGGGATTTTTCAAGTCCATTCCCCCGGAACTCGAAGACGCCGCCAT
>QIAR01000420.1 GCA_003225595.1 Acidobacteriota bacterium
CACGCGGAAGAATAGGTCCGCCTCCAGACCGCTCCTCTAACCGGCGCGTTTCCCCATGCCGGCGGAGATAGTCCAGCGGAGCCGAATCTCAGGCCGACCTTCTTCCTGCATGTTTCCCTATAAGTGGTCGTGTGGGTTGCGACCACTGAAACTCGCTGTCTGAAAGCCAGTTGAGTGGGCCGAGACGTCGATGCGGCCTGAGAAGAAGGAGCTTACGGTGCATGTCAACGATCCTCATCGGAGGGATCTTCGTTTGAACGATCTTGGGTGGAATTCATTTTTCGAGAATCAGTTTGCAAATCTCGGGCAGGCAGCGCTGGTCCCGGCACGCGTTATCGAGGATTTCAAACATTGCTACCTGGTGCGCGCTGCGATCGGAGAGTATCTGGCGGAGATTGCGGGAAAGATCCGATATGAGGCGGAGAACCGTGACGATTTTCCCGCAGTAGGGGATTGGGTGGCAATCACGCCGCGTCCGGAAGGGGGTCGCGCGCGAATTGAATGCATTTCGCCGCGCAGAACCAAGCTGTCGCGCAAAGTGGCAGGACGCGAGTTGAGCCAGCAAATTGTGGCCACCAATATCGACACGGTGTTTGTGGTCAGCTCGCTGAATCGCGAGTTCAACGTGCGACGCATTGAACGCTATCTAACAGTTGTGTGGGAGAGTGGCGCTCGGCCAGTAGTCCTGCTCAACAAGGCGGACCTCTGCGAGAATGCCGCCGGGCTCGTCGCAGATGTCGAGCGCATTGCCTTGGGCGTCCCCGCACACCTGCTGAGTGCGCTTGAAGGAACAGGGCTTGAGGCCATGCAGAAGTATCTGGCGCGTGGAAAAACGGCTGCATTTGTCGGCTCGTCAGGGGTAGGGAAGTCCACGATCATCAACGCCCTCGCTGGCGGGAAGTCGCTTCGTGTGCAACCAGTGCGCGAGGGCGACGATCGCGGGCGTCACACCACGACCTCGCGCCAAATGATCTTTCTCCCAGGCGGCGGCATCGTGATTGACACGCCAGGGATGCGCGAGCTTCACCCCTGGGACAGTGAGGAGGGGGTGGCGCGAACATTTGAGGACATCGCACTACTTGCAAAGCATTGCAAATTTCGGAATTGCGGACACAGAGGCGAACCAGGGTGCGAGGTCGAGACTGCGATTGTGGACGGCCGGCTCGAACGCGAACGCCTGGAAAATCATCGCAAGCTGGAAGCAGAGCAGCGCTTTCAGGAGCGCAAGATAGATCCGCGAGCGGCGCGGCAAGACAAAGAAAGATGGAAGAAGATCCACAAAGCCATGCGTAACAAACCGAGCTTTCCTGCCGAATGAAGACCGTTTCCCTTACTGCACCACCAAGGTCACGGTCGTAGTGCGCGAGGCCGATCCTGAAGTGCCCGACACCGTGACGGTGTACGTACCCGCGGGTGTGCCGCCAGTTGTTGAGGCGGCTTTACTGCTGCTTCCGCAGGCCGGCAACAGCAGAGTTAGTGCCAGAAGACCGCCAAGCAAAATTCCGCGCAACATTTTTCTTTTCCTAGACGCGCCTCCGCCGATTCCCAGGGCGAGTAGAGTCAGTCCTGAAACCGGCAGCCAGGTTGCATAGAGGGGTCGGGTAAGAGGCGACGCCTGGGCCGTGGTCACCGGGCGCGCTGTTGTGTTGATCACGAGCGTCGAGGACACCGCACTTGTATTCGGTATGGTTACGGGATTGGTCGTGAACTGGCAAGTTGCTGCTGCCGGCAGGCCTGACGGACAACTCAGGGAAACATTGGCGTTGTAAGTAGGTAACGGCGTCACGGTAACCGTGTAAGTGGCTGGCGCGCCCGCAGTGACGGTGACGGAAGGCGGCGTCGGTTGGCACGGTGCCGCGCAGACGCTGAAGTCGGTAACGATAAAGAATGCAGAAGCGCTCTTCTGGGTAGACGAACCGTTCGCCGTCACAATGCCGCTGTTGGCGAGGGTGACTGCTAGCGTGGGGGTCAGAATTACTGTCACGGTCGCGGTCGCTCCCACGTTGATTGTTCCGATAGCGCACGTGATGCTGGCCGGAGTTCCAGTCGGGCTGGTGCAAGACGCCCCTGTCGAAGCCGTGACCGAATTGAAAGTGGCGTTCGTGGTGGGCAGCGTGTCAGTGAACGTGACCGCCGACGCCGTATCTGGACCATTGTTGGTGATTGTGTACGTAAAGGTGGCCTGGTTACCTACACCCACAGTAGGACTCCCACTTACAGTCGGCGTGGCCGCCACACTGATCTCGACATCGCTGAGGGAGCCGAGTTTGGCCACAAAAGCGTCGCTGCTACCTTTTATAGGTGCGCCTTGGAAAGGACTCGCCAACGGAAAATCAGACGAGAAAGTCTCGCCCGCGACATAGGTTGCGCCGTTCGCATCGACCGCGATTCCTGTGCCCCGGTCCGCGCCGCTCCCGCCCAAGTAGGTCGAGTATCCACCTGCAGTACCAGTACTACCTGCAGTTGGGATCAGAGCAACAAATGCATCCGTGGGGAAGCCGCCAAAAGTACTTTGAATGGCATTCACGGGAGTGAACCCGCTGCTGGAAGCGGTTGACCCCGTCACGTGTGCGTTCTGGGCAGGATCCACCGCGATGGCAAGCCCAACGTCAGTTCCAGAACCGCCGAGATACGAGAAATAGTTCAGTGGGAAGGTGGTGCTTCCGGACGCCGGGTTGCCAAACTTCGCCACGAACGCATCCGTGCCACCTGCTCTCGCACTCTGGAATGCGCTGGTCGGAGGTGTGATATCCGAGGTCGTCGAACCGGTAACGTAGGCATTTCCCGCCGAGTCCACCGCGATTCCGTTGCCGATGTCATCGCCGATCCCACCGAGATAAGTCAGGTACAGCTCCTGCGAGCCCGTTGGCGCTGCCGGATCAAACTTTGCCACAAAGGCGTCCATGCCTCCAGCCAACGTCCCCTGGTTCGCATTCAGCACAGGCATGTTGGTGAAATCGGTCCCGCCGGTGATGTAAACCTTGAAATTCGTATCGACTGCGATGCCGCCACCTACTGCGACTCCTGTGTTCGGATTGCTGCCCCCCAGATAAGTCGAATACACCAAGCTTGCGGGCCCGGAAGCGGCCGGGTTGATCTTGCTGAAGAAGAACTGATTGGTTGCAAGCGCCGTCCTATGGAAAGCTCCGGGGGTCGTGGGGAAATCACCGCTTGGTACGGTCCCTATTATTGTAGTCCCGGTCACATACGCATTGGATCGGCTGTCGATAGCGAGGCCCGTAGCCATATCGGTTCCGCTGCCGGAGAGATAAGTGGAATACAGCAAGGCGCTGCCATCCGATTTCAACTGGCTCACGAACACGTGGTTGTTGCCGGAAGCCATTGGAGTGGGCTGGAATCCGTTCACCGTGGGGAAGTCGGGTGAGTTGGTCGTCCCCGCGACGAACACGTTGAACCCCGCGTCCACCGCGATTCCCGCACTCGCATCCGTACCGATGCCTCCCAAATACGTGGAGAAAACCAGCGGCGCCGCTCCGCTGGGGCTGAACTTGGTCACGAACACGTTCCCACCAGCAGCAGGCGTGGGCTGGAGTACTGCGCTTGTGGTCGGAAAATCAGTCGATGTGGTCGAGCCGGTTACGTAGAAGTTGTTGCCAGTATCCACGGCGATGGTGGGGAAACTCTCAGTGCCAATGCCGCCCAAAAATGTCGAATACGTCAGGACCGGGTCGATGATGAGCGCCCGGCTGCGATCGTACGCGCCGATGTCAAAGCCGATTTTGTGCTTGGCCAGCATTACGAATCGTCCAGGAACTTGTTGCTGCTCTTCGCCAATTTTCTGGTAAACGGCCGGTGCGCCAAGGCGAATACTGCCGTCTTTCGTCCCGAGCACGATGTCACCGTTGGAATCCAGGTCCACCCGATCCGGCCCGTCGAAACTTAGCGCAACCAGTTTGGGATCGGCACCGGGGGCGACTTCAAAGTCATACTCAAGTTGGCCCTGGTTACCGTAGTAGACCAGATCAATTCCGGGATACACATTGCTGTAGCGCACCCCCGCAAACTGTGGCACATTACGACGCCACTTCGCGGGATCGTTTCCAATGAAGTAGTTGCTCCTGCCGGGGAGTTGGTTGAGGCCGCTGATCTCTGCCTGGGGGCTCGCGCCTACGAGTGACATCCGAACCACTGAATTCTTTCTTGCGGACTGCTGACTGCTAAGTGCTGAGTGCTGTAGTTGCAGCACTACCTCCTTGCTGGTAAGAAACAACCCGTAGCTACTTCCACACGCCAGGAACCTCACCTGCGAATCGGTTTGCCCCTGGTTGGGCTCAAAGATGATGGGTAGCTGAGCATATGCTGCACGAACTCGGGCTGGGGGTGCTTGCGCCGTTGCAGTCGTGGTGGCCGAGCCTGGAGCCAGGTCGGGAACCAGCTCGGTCGAGATCGCACTTCCGCTGACGTGAACAGAGATTGCGAACCACAGAGCCATCGCCCCTAGAG
>QIAR01000422.1 GCA_003225595.1 Acidobacteriota bacterium
CCCGTTATCGTACGGCGGCGAAACTTCCACCAGATCGCAACCCACCAGGTTCATACCTTTCAAGCCACGCACGAGGTCAAGGATCTGCGCGCTGGAAAGACCACCTACTTGCGGAGTGCCGGTACCTGGAGCGAAGGCTGGATCCACTACGTCGATATCCAGTGTGATGTACGTAGGACGTTTAGCAAACTTTTTGAGACGACGCTTTACTAGTTCAACTCCACCGCGATGGAACTCCTCCGAGGTCACGATCGCAATGCCGTGCTTGCGCGCAAAATCGAAATCACCGTCGGAATATACCTGGCCGCG
>QIAR01000421.1 GCA_003225595.1 Acidobacteriota bacterium
CAGGTATACCGGTTTCCCGGCGATCTGGTAGAGTTCCATGGAATCGAACATCGGGAAAATGTAACCCGCAATTTTTCCCACTGCCACAGCCTCCCACGGACAGACGATGAAATACGCCAGCATCATCATCCAGCCAGTGGCAAAGCTGACCGATTGCGGGAAAACCTTGGCAGCGTAAGCGACCTCGCCGGCGGCATCCGGCATCGCCATGACTAGCTGCCCATACACATAGCCGATGGGCAGCAGCAGCATGCCGCCGATGGTGAATCCCAAAATTCCGCCCAGCGA
>QIAR01000423.1 GCA_003225595.1 Acidobacteriota bacterium
TACCGCGTACTTCACCGGCGTGCCGTGCGAGTGCGGGCTGCCGAAGTAGCCTGCCCACGTGTCACCATGCGCGTCTAATTGCACAAACCCTACGGGTCCAAATTGCTTCTGAATCGCTCGCAGGATGGGCAAGAGGATGGAGTGATCGCCGCCCACGCAAGCAGTTCGGGCGCCCGCGCGCAGGACTTCTCCAAGCTGCTCCGCGATCCTCCGGTAAGTATCTTCAATTGAAAGCGGGTTGATCGAGAGGTCGCCAAAATCCGCGATTCGCCACTTGGCAAACGGATCGACTTTCAAAACCGGGTTCCACGGGCGAATCATCGCCGACTGAACACGAATGTTGCGTGGCCCGAAGCGCGGTCCGGGTCGATAGGTAGTGCCACCATCAAACGGCACGCCGATCAGCGCGATATCGAGTTCCTCTGCTCGAGGAATGTATGGCAGGCGCATGAAGGTGGGCACGCCGGAGAATCGCGGGTACACCAACGCGTCCACGGGTTTCGGAGGTGGGCTCGCCAGCTTTTTGGGCTTCATAAGCCGGCGCGATTATAAAGCATGGCAGTGAGATGCAGCGCCTCACCCTTGCGACATGGATGGGTGAGACACGCGTCCCACATGGTTCTTTCTGAATTCGACCGCAGGACACTACTTGCCACATCGGCTTTCCACCAGCCAGTGTGCTATGTTTTAGCCTTTCTCCAGAATCCAGCGAGGCGGCCATGCCCCGATACGAATACCGCGTTCTAAGCCCAAGCTCGGCGGCAGAAAAGATTTTCCTGGGGTGGATTGATCATCTCGACCGGGAGTTCATCAACCGCGATCCGGACCATCGCAGCCAAATAGTTCGTGATGCTCTGCACCAGCTCTATCTCGGGCGTCCGTATACGCCGCCAAATGCGGCCACGCCATTCGCCCAGCAAGTGCTGGTGCAATCTTTCGATCCGCACAGCGCTACGCTAGAACCCGAGTATTACGGAGACGTTGATCCCGTCAAATATTCCGAGCGCAAGCCACTGATTTGGTTCTGGATGATGTATGACCGCTCTCCGGTAGGCCTGAACCACTGGCTGGGATATCGCGTTCGCGCCATGCTCGCGCGCCACGTTTTCAAACACTGTGGCAAGAACGTCAAGATTTTTCATGGCGTCGAAGTATCCTTCGGCTATAACTTGACGGTCGAGGACAATTGCACCATCCACAAATACGTTCTGCTGGACGACCGCGGTGAGATCATCATTCACGAGGGCAGCTCGATTTCCGACTACGCAAATGTTTACTCTCACGCCCACGACCTCAACGACGGCATGATCGTGAGTAATCATCGCACCGAAATTGGTCCAAAGGCCCGCGTCACCTATCACGCAACCGTAATGAGTGGAGTAAAGGTAGCGGAGCACGGGCTGGTCGGGGCCATGGGCGTAGCATCAAAGGACGTCGCGCCCTATCACATTGTCGCGGGTGTGCCTGCCAAGCCAGTCAAAGTGAAGCCGATCGCTCCGGAAGAATTAAAGAAAGGATTCGAGAAAGCATAGCGATTTATGGTAATGCCGCACCCTCCTGCGCGCCTGTCCGCTCATCACCGAAGCCCTTCCCGTTATGGTCAGTCAATCCAAAAAGACTGTCATGCCTGTTATAACTGGAATGTTACAATTTTGGATATCTCAGTGCGCCAATTCTCGCTATTCGATTGGCGCGCAACCGATGGCGCTCATGCCGGCACAGTCGAAAATGCCCACTATCGGAGTCGTCCTTGCGAGCCTGGTTCTGGTAGTGTTCTTTTCCAGCTCCTTGTATGCTCTCGTCAGTTATTTCCTCATCAAGTGAGGTTGTTTTTTCCCCTGATGTGACCGTCGGTGCAGAAGCAACAAGTCAAAAATGAAGCTGGTGGCGCGCTACTGGAGGTCCCATTAACCACCGTGGGCGCAAAGCGGAGGAGTAACCGCAAGGCTCCGGGCTGCCCGTCTGCTAGAATCGAAGCCAACCTCGGATGACCCTGCAGCACGTTGACATCCTGTTTAAGTTGATCGTGTTTTTGTTTGCGATCAGCTTTCACGAATCGGCGCACGCCTGGACCGCGAACCGCTGCGGCGATCCGACCGCGCGCATGCTTGGCCGGATTACGCTGAACCCCATCAAGCACATTGACCCGGTTGGAACCGTCCTTCTGCCACTGATCGCGCTGGTGACCGGTATTCCTGTGCTGGGCTGGGCAAAGCCGACCCCAGTGAACCCACACAATTTCAAAAACAAGGTAACAGACGACATCCTCACTGCGGTTGCGGGACCCGTCAGCAATTTTCTGGTGGCCAGCAGCGCGCTATTGGTGCTCGCAATCATCTCCCTCACGTCGCCCCTCGGACGCGGCATTACCCACGTCATTCCAGTGGTCTATCCCAACCATCTGGAAGTGCTCGCGGCTCAAACTGATTCGGCGCTCATGCCTCTGAGCTTGTTGGCCTATGAATTGATGGTGATCAATATCGTGCTCGGAGTTTTTAATCTCATCCCGGTGCCGCCGCTGGATGGCAGCCACGTCCTGCGGCATTTCCTGTCTGATTCATTGCTGCGGATCTACGACACGGTCGGCATTTTTGGCTTGATGGCACTAGTTTATCTTGGGGGTGGGCTGCTAGCGCGGTTGATCTACCCCGTCATCGGTTTCTTTGACTCCATTCTGATGAGACTCTGATGCCTTCACGTTCCGACCATCGCAAACGCGTGCTCAGCGGCATGCGCGCCACTGGCAAGTTGCACCTGGGCAACTTTGTCGGCGCGCTGGATAACTGGGTGCGCATGCAGGACCAGTATGAATGCTTCTTTTTTGTGGCGGACTGGCACGCCCTGACGACCGACTACGCCGACACATCGCTCGTGAAGGAAAATTCCCTGGAAGTGTTGCTCGACTGGCTGGCGGCCGGACTCGATCCCGAGCGCTGTACCATGTTCATCCAGTCGCACGTGCCGGCGCACGCCGAGTTACACCTGCTGTTCTCCATGATCACACCGCTGGGGTGGCTGGAGCGCGTGCCCACCTACAAGGAGCAGAGGGAGAATATTACCGACAAGGATCTCGGCACCTACGGTTTTCTTGGCTACCCGGTTTTGCAGGCGGCAGACATTCTGATCTACAAGGCTGACTTCGTTCCGGTGGGCGAAGACCAGGTGCCACACGTGGAGTTGACGCGCGAGATCGCACGCCGGTTCAACATGTTCTATTCACGGAGGGGTCGAGGACACGAATCTTTTGGCATCAATCCGGAACAAGCCAAAGGCCTTTACTACGTGTTTCCCGAACCCCAGCCGCTGCTTACGCCCGCCGCCAAGTTGCCCGGCACCGATGGCCGCAAAATGTCGAAATCATATGGCAACACCATCATGCTCACGGATCCGGAACCGGTGGTGCGGCAGAAGCTGAAGACGATGGTCACCGATCCAGCACGTGTCCGCCGTACCGATCCCGGCAATCCCGACGTTTGTCCTGTTGGCGACCTGCATAAAATCTTCAGCGATCGATCGACGATTGCCAAAGTGGACGAGGGTTGCCGCTCGGCTGGAATTGGCTGCATAGAGTGCAAGAGTTGGGCGGCAGATGCCCTGGGCAACGTGCTTAACCCGATGCAAGAGCGCCGCAAAAAATACGAGGAGAATCCACGGCTCGCCTGGGATATTCTGGAAGCGGGTTCGTCCAGGGCACGCAGAATAGCCGGCGCCACCATGGATGAGGTGCGCGAGGCGATGAACATCTCGCTGGAGTACGAGCCTCCTCGAGATGCTCCGGCCAAAGGAAAGGCCTCGTAAGTCGGTAGAAAAGAATGCCTGAACGTTTGAAGAGCATTTCGGAGACGCCGGATTCGCCAGCAGCTACGTCCCCTGTTGCCAGCGAAAATTCTGCGGCTCCGGGGAGACCGCCAGACAAAACGCAAAGCGATTTCCCGTTTGCGGTGACTGTCGGTGACATCTACGAAGGCCCGCTGGACCTGCTGCTCGACCTCATCCGCAAGCAGGACATCGATATCTACGACATTCCCATCGCTCAGATCACGGCGCAGTACCTCGCGTACGTCGAAAAAATAAGAGGACTGGATGTGAACGTCGCAGCCGATTTCATCTACATGGCTGCGGTACTCATTCACATTAAGTCAAAGATGCTTTTGCCGCGTGATCCACTCGCTGGCCCAGGCGCCGAGGAAGACCCCCGAGCCGAGTTGGTCAATCGTTTGCTGGAACATGAAAAGTTCAAGTCGGCGGCACAGATGCTTTTGCAAAAACAGCAGATTGAAAACGCGGTGTTGTCCAACCCAGCGATTAAGGAATTCATGGACGCTGAAGGTACGGACCGTGAGATAGCCGCCGATGTCATTGATTTGGTCAAGACCTTCCAACACATTTTGGATCGCGCTCGGTCACGACCGATGCTCCAGGTGGACGAGGAGAGTGTCACCGTTGGCCAAATGATCGATTACTTGCGCCGGCGCCTGACATTGGAAGATCGGCCAATTCAACTGAAGCACCTCTTGCGCAATATCGACTCGCGGCAGACGCTTGTGTGCATGTTCCTTGCCCTGCTCGAAATGGTGAGACTGCAAGCGATTCAACTTCGACAGGAACGATTGTTTGGCGAGATTCTGCTGCGCAAGCACACTGGCTTTGAGGCGATTATGGCGGAACACGCCGTGATGAAGGATGATTGGCGCTGATAAAATTGCTGTTCAGTGGCTAGTGGTCAGTGCACTCCTGATCAGAGGCAAAACATTAATCATTACGAGTTGTCATCCTGAGTGCGGCGTTCGTTGCCGCACGAAGGATCTATGTATCTGCCGAGAATTAACAAGATGAGTCTGAAAGCCAAACTCGAAGCCATCATTTACGCGGCGGAAACGCCGGTTACCTTGGAACACATGGTCCAGTTGGTGAATGAATCTCAAATCGGCGACAGTGACACCGCAGATGACGCCGAAGTCAAATCCCGTGTCCGTGGGTCCATTGAAGAACTGATCGCTGACTACAGCTCCGCCGACCACGGCGTGGAGATCCGCCAGATCGCCGGCGGTTACCGAATGTCTACTAAGCCTGAGCAGCATGACGTGGTGAGGGCATTCGCCAAGAGCTTGAAGCCGCCGATCCGGCTTTCGTTACCCGCTCTCGAAACACTGGCAGTGATTGCCTACAAGCAGCCCGTCACTGTGCCCGAGATCAACGAAATTCGTGGCGTAGATTCCAGTGGAGTGATAGCGACCCTTCTTGACCGAAAGGTGATTACGACCGCGGGACGTAAGGCGGTCATCGGACGCCCCATCCTGTACAGGACCAGCAAAGAATTTTTGCTTCGCTTCGGCCTCAAAGACGTCGGTGAACTCCCCAGCATGGAAGAGTTCGAAAAGCTCGTAGCAGAGTCTTTCGAAGGAGATCTGCCGCACGAAGCCAGCGCCCTGACAAATGCTACCGGCGCGCTGGATGCAAAATCCGAATCAGACCAGCCCGAGAATGAGACGCCGCCAAGGGAGAGTCAGAAGCGCGAGGGATCCGCTTCAGGGGTGGAAGTGCCCACGGGCAATTCCCAGGAGTAGTTCCAGTGCAATCTACTCACGGCCACATTCTGGGATTCCAAGCTCCATAGCTACGCACCATTGAAAAGCCCTGTTAAGCTATCTTTTGTAAGACTATGCCCGCTGAACGCCTGCAGAAAATCATTGCTGCCGCTGGAATCGCCTCCCGCCGAAAGGCTGAAGAGCTAATCACCTCCGGGCGGGTCGTGGTGAATGGGCAAGTTGTGACCGCACTCGGGTCCAAAGCCGACCCGGAGCACGATCACATC
>QIAR01000476.1 GCA_003225595.1 Acidobacteriota bacterium
AAGTTGGAAATGTGAGCCTGCTTGAAGCCGGTCTGCTCCGCCAGTCGAAGGCCGGTCAGTTCGCCTTCTTCAATGCGCTCCCACAACGCCTTGCGCAAGTTTTCCTGCAACGCTCGGAATCTCATAGGAGGAAGTATAACACTGGTCTTATAGCATATAGATATATGAAATGTAAGTATAACATCTCCAAGAGAATAGATACTTCGGCAAACGAGGAGCTATAGGATGAACCTTTCTTATAACTAATACTGAAGCGTAGGAAAAGTCAACATGATCATAGCGGAAAAGGGAAACGAGGAGAGCAATTTCGTGGAGTTTCGCCGCAAGGTCCGGTCCGCGGAGGTGCTCTCGGCAGCAATGGAGCGGCTCTTGGGCGAGCTTCATTTTACGGGGCGACTCAGCCTGGTGGTGCAGAACGGCCGTGTGCTGAAGTCCGGCTACGAGGAAGGGTATTTCCGGCAAATTGGCCGGTAGTCGTCGGTGGTTCGGCGTCCAGTCCGACAAAATGTGATTTACAGTTCGAACGGAATCATAACGCTAGTCCAAACTAAATAGTTCAACAGGCCATCGTAAGACAAACGAGCCCTGTGACCGAGAAATCGGCGCAGGGCTTTTTTTGTTGCCGTTGATCGCTGGTGATCTAAACGGAAAGCCCTTAACCGCAAAAGTCGTAAAGGATTCGCCGAATTCATACCTACAGAGATCATTCATACCGATGGAGGCAATCATGGAAGCAGTAATGAAACAGAATTATGTGGAGCTTGAGCTGAAATATTGCGAGCGGTGCGGCGGATTATGGCTGCGTCGGCGAGGAATGCAGAATGTTTATTGTGGGTCCTGTGTTCCGAAGATGGCGGAATTTCCCGTGCCAAGAAAGGCTCGTGGCGCGACCCGCCGGGGGATGGGCGACGTACTCGAATTTGAAGGGCGGCTGCAAGAACTAATGGGAGTTGGGACCGAAGGAGGAAACCTATGACGGCAGCAATTGTTCCTTTCGTGACGGCCGCGAGTCTTCCAGTGCGATCGCGGGAGCGCGAGTGGTCGCCGGGAGAGAATCCCGATTTGTGGCTCTACCGGGACCGGACTGTGGCGCTGCTGAGGCGGTACTCAAGGCTATCGATTGAAGCAGGACGGCTACCCTCGCTATTGGGGCGGGAGTTCTTCCGAACCCACGTGACGTCGTATCACATGTCAACCTTTGAAGATGTGGCGATTTTCGTCCGCGATATGGAGCGCAGCCTGGAGCAACTGGACGAGTTTGGGCAGGAACTGATTGCGAAGCTTGTGTTCCTGGATCATACGCAGGACGAAGCGGCGGCATTGTTAGGCTGCGGGCGTCGAACCGTGGGACGCCGCTACCCGGACACGCTTGATCAATTGAGTGAAATTTTGCTCGCTGGCGGGTTATTGAAACCTATGCCGGAGCCGAAACCAGCGCCGGCGGGAGACTTGTCAAGAGGGTGAAATCGGCGGAAAACTTGTAAGTGATTCTGTGTGCATGAAATAGAATTTTGAGAGAGATGTCCCATTTCCCCCCATCGAATTGGTATTCTGGATTTAGATAGTAAGAAAACGAACTCCTCCAAGGGGCGCGCCGCAAAGCGTGCCCTAAAGTTTTTCAGGAGCATATGCCACGAACAGCATCGAAGCCGAAAAAAGGTGCGGAGATAGCATCGAAAGAGCATCCGGAGCCGCTTGCGCTGGAACGGTTGCGGGAAGAAATCAAGTGTCGTGTCGGGAACGAAGCCGAGAACATCGTAAAGAGTCTTATTGAAGAAGCGAGGAAGGGCAACTGCGCACCAGCAAAATATTTATTTGAGATGGTCGGGTTGTACCCGGCAGCGGTACAGGAACAGCAGCAGGAAAACCCGGAAGAAGACTCTCTGGCGAGGACACTATTGCGGCGGTTGGGACTGCCGGAAGAGCCCATCTTGGAATCGGAAGTTACCAAAGATAGGGAAGTCCCCACGTCGGCCAATCTCGATGCCGTAGAATGAAGTGGCCGGTGATGGTTAGCCGGTGGTCGGCCGTTCGTCAGCGATACGCAAATACGGACGACAGTGGCCAGGCAAACCGGCAGGAGCCCGGCTTTGCTCGGCCTGGACGGGTCAGAGACCCGTCCCTACACGGGATTCTCTGGATGGACATGACATGGGTGACCGGCCGGATCGCGGTCGGGGGCGGGATCTGGAATGCGGAGAACATGGCCGCGGTGGCACGCGCGGGCGTGACCCACATTATCGATATGCAGATCGAGTTTGATGATACGGCACTGGCTGCGCCGTATGGCATCGAGGTTTTGTGGAATGCGGTGGATGACGATTTCCAGCCCAAGCCTCCGGAAGTTTTCCGGCGAGGCGTAGAGTTCGCGCTGGCCGCTCTGGATGAACCGGGGACCAAGTTATACATACATTGCGCCGCGGGGGTGCATCGCGCGCCGATGATGGCCCTGGCAGTGCTGTGCTCACTGAGTTGGAGCCTTCCTCAAGCGCTGCAGTTGATTGAAGCGCGACGGCCAGTGGTGGATTTCGCGGACGTGTATGTGCAGAGCGTAGAGAGATTTGTGCAGGAGTACGTGGCGGCGAGAAAGTAAGGGAACAGTCCTCGGTTCTCAGTCCTGGGTTTTCAGTTCGCGGTTTAGTTCTCAGTTCTTTTCTCCAGTCCAAACAAGCTGTTTGTTGAAGAGTGATGGAGCCGAGCTTAGCCCGACACGGACGGGCGAGGACACCCGTCTCTCCATTGCCTTCAAAGCCAGAAAGGCTTCATCATTCAGTTCGGTCGTCACTCACTTTTCGAAGCACGTGATATTCCATCAACTTACCATGTGAACCTTGCGAATGGCAGATCACGCCCGCCTAGAATTAACAGCGCCGAACACCGGTCTGAATTTTCGATTTCAAGTGAAAGTTTCATTCACGGCCGTCGATACTTACTCTCGTAAGTCGTCGAACAAATAATCGCTTTGCACTTGACAATGACAGTCGGGCGTGCGCGACTGGAGGAACAGAGACGGATGAATGGTAACGGAGGAGTCATGTGGGACGGGCGCCGCCCTCGGGGGCGGCTTTTCTACGTGCTGCTGTCGGTATTGTTGTTGACCGCCGTGTCGCGGGCGCAGGCGCCTGCGATGACGACAATCAGCGACGTGGTGTACCGGGCGGATGGGACGCCGGCTGCGGGGACGCTGCTGATTTCATGGCCAGCGTTCACCACGGCCGATGGCAAACCTGTAGCAGCAGGGACGAAGAGCGTCATGCTGGGAGCACAAGGGGTGCTGTCGGTGGCCCTGGCGCCGAACACGGGGGCGATCCCGGCAGGCACGTTCGACACCGTCGTCTATCAACTTAATGATGGAACAGTGAAAACCGAGTACTGGACGGTGGGAACGACTTCTCCGACCACGATCGCGGCGGTGCGCACGACCTTGGGATCTGGCACAGCAACACAACTGGCTTCGCGACAGTACGTGGACAGCGTGGTCGGAACCAAGGCGACCGATACGGCAGTGGTGCACAAGAGTGGCGTCGAGGCGATCAGCGGCACCAAGCAGTTTTCGACTCCGCCTAGCGTTCCCGCGCCATCACTTGCAGGGGACGCGGTGAATAAGGCGTATGTGGATGCGGTGCTCGGAACTGTAGGCAGCGGACCGTTTGTGTTGAAGGCAGGTGATTCGATGACCGGACTGCTGACCTTGAGCGGAGATCCGTCGTTACCAAGCCACGCAGCAACGCGACATTATGTAGACAACGGGCTAATAACGAAAGCGAACTTGGTGAACGGCACGGTTCCTGCCACTCAATTGGGAGCCGGAGCGGCTAGCGGGACTACATGTCTGAAAGGCGATGCGACCTGGGGCGCATGCGGAACGAGCAGCAACGCGATTTCAATCCAAGGCGTGCCAGTGGCTTCGACGTCGCCCGGTGATGGTCAAGTGATCACCTACGAATCAGCCAGCGGGACGTATAAGCCGAAGCCGGGGGGCGGCAGCGGGCTGACACCGGGAATGCAGACGATCAAGTATGCGACAGATTTCAGTTGGACACAGTCGCCGACAAGCGATTTGAGCACGCCAGGTGCGAAAACAGTATCGCTGGCATCGTGTCCCACAGGCGTAAAGGGGTCAGAACCGGAGTACTACGTATACGTTGCAGGGACAGGA
>QIAR01000477.1 GCA_003225595.1 Acidobacteriota bacterium
GAACGGATACGGCACCATCACCGCGCCTGGTAATGACCCTTACGTGATTACCGTCGGCGCCATGAAGACGATGGTAACCCCGGACCGTAGCGACGACCAGATTGCCAGCTACAGCTCCAAAGGACCCACGCAAATCGACCACATCGTCAAGCCGGACCTGCTCGCGCCCGGCAACATGATCGCTTCGCTCAAGGGCAGCGGGACGATCATCAACACCTACCCCAACAACACCGTGCCGCAGAGCTACTACATGGTTAACGGTAGCATCGGTTCGATCTCGGGCCAGTACTTCTTCCTGAACGGCACCAGCATGGCAGCGCCCGTCGTGAGTGGCGCAGTCGCCCTGTTGTTGCAGGCGCACCCGGAGTTGACGCCCGACCAGGTGAAAGCCAGGCTGATGAGGAGCGCGTATAAGACGTTGCCGCGGTACAGCTCCACTACGGACGCGATTACGGGCGTCACGTATACGGCTCAATACGACATTTTCACGGTCGGTGCGGGATACCTGGATGTTGCCGCCGCCCTGGCCGACACGGGAATCGGCACGGGTACGGCCGCTTCACCTGTCGCGGGCTATGACAGTGCCACGGGCGCCGTTTATCTCGTGGCAGACTCCTCCGCGGTGTGGGGCAGCTCGGCCGTCTGGGGTGGCTCGGCTGTGTGGGGTAGCAACATCTTCGACCAGTCGGCGGTCTGGGGCAGCTCTGCGGTCTGGGGCAGCTCGGCCGTGTGGGGCAGTTCGGCGGTCTGGGGCTCCTCAGCGGTTTGGGGAAGCAGCAGCCTTACCGGCTTCAGCGCAGTGTGGGGCTCCAGTGCGGTTTGGGGCTCCTCGGTCAACACCGGAGTGGAATCGTTGAGCACGTTTATCAATGGGGAGGAGTAAAGTCATGTCACGGATTCGCACTAACAAATCTTGTATCGCGGGAACTGGCCGCTGGATGGGGCTTCTGGCCCTGGTACTCACAACGACCTTGGGCTGGGGTCAGTCTTCCAAGCTGTCAAAGGACCTGCAGAGCCTGCCGTCGACCTCATCGGTCAACGTAATTGTGCAGTACTACACTCCGCCTTCGACGACCGATGCGAACGCCGCCAAGTCAGTGGGTGCGAACAATGGCAAGGCGCTGGGCCTCATCAAGGGCAACAAGTACGGCATGACACTCGCGTCGGCCCAGAAACTGCTCAGCCTGGACACGAATGTGAAGTATATCTCTGTCGACCGCAACCTGCGGGCCGCCATGGACAATGCAGATGTAGCGGTCGGGGCGGATATCGCCCGCAGCCTTGGCTATGACGGGACCGGCGTGGGCGTGGCCGTGATTGACAGCGGCGTGAACACTATTAGCGATCTCGGCGTCCCGGCGACAAGTCACACGCGCGTCGTCTACAGCGCCAACTTCGATACTTCGACCTCCACTAGCGGCGATTTGTACGGGCACGGCACCCACGTGGCGGGCATAATCGCCGGCAACGCCGCCAGCTCGAGCTGCGGGAATTGCGATGTGCCCATCCGCGGCATCGCGCCCAACGCTAACATCGTCAACCTGCGCGTACTCGATGCCAATGGCCAGGCCACCGACAGCGAAGTGATCGCCGCCATTCAGCAGGCTATCAGCCTAAAGGATACGTACAACATCCGCGTCATCAATTTGTCGCTCGGCCGCGGCGTTTTTGAGAGCTACACTACTGATCCTCTATGCCAGGCAGTCGAGCAGGCGTGGAACGCGGGCATCGTCACGGTTGTGGCCGGCGGCAACTACGGCCGCGACAACTCCAACAACAACAACGGCTATGGCACCATCACCGCGCCAGGCAACGATCCCTACGTGATCACCGTGGGCGCTATGAAGACCATGGGCACCAAAGACCGGGCTGACGACTTGATCGCCACCTACAGCTCTAAGGGACCCAGCATGCTCGACCATGTGGTGAAGCCCGACCTGGTAGCCCCTGGCAATCTGATCGCCTCCTCGCTGGCCTCTAGCAGCGCCACGCTGTACACCAATTACCCGCAGAATCTTTTGCCGGTTGACTATTACGCCGTAACAGGCAGCAGCAAGATTTCTTCCACCTACTATCGCCTTAGCGGCACCAGCATGGCGGCGCCGATGGTCAGCGGTGCGGTAGCCCTGCTGCTGCAACAGAACCCGTCGCTTACGCCTGACCAGGTGAAAGCGCGGTTGATGAAGACTGCCTACAAGGTCTTCCCCCAGTACAGCACCTACACTGATACTTCGGTGACGCCGAATGTCACCTATACCGACCAGTACGACATCTTCGCCGTCGGCGCCGGCTACCTGGATATCGCCGCGGCACTCAACAATGCCGACTTGGCTACGGCCACGGCCGGCGCGGCGATGTCGCCGATCGCCAACTACGATGCCACCACCGGCCAGGTGTACCTTGTCATGGGTAACTCGGTTATGTGGGGCAGTTCGGTGGTTTGGGGCACCTCAGTCGTGTGGGGCTCATCGGTGATCTGGGGCGCTAACGCGACTGGCCAGTCGGTCCTGTGGGGCAATTCGGTATGCTGGGGCAGCAGCACGAACGCAGGCTTCAGCGTGATCTGGGGAAGCAGCGTCGTCTGGGGCAGCAAGACCAACTCCGATGCGATGACCGTCGCGATCGGAGGGGAAAAATAATCTAACGGACAGGGACTGGGCGAAGTCACGAAACTTAGCTCAAATCGCTCGACGTCCGAAACTCCTGCGGCGTGGAGGCACTGAGTCTCGACGTCGAGTCCCTGCATGGCGCGCGGGGACCGCGGGGGAAAGTAGGAAGAGATGCGATCGAACAGACGATATCGGACAAAACGATGCATCGAGGCCAATATGGGCGATAAGAATTGACATTGAGAAGGGAAAGTAGCTAGCGAACCACCGCACGACCAATCATCGAAAGTAACGGCTCTGCAAGCCGCCCTACGGCAGAATCCCTACCTTGAGTCAGAATATCAACGGTTCATGAACCTTCGTTAGAGCTAGACAGGACCTCGAAGGAGAGCGATTCGGATAAACTAAGTCCGCTCCATACTCATATCAAGCTGAAAAACGCTGTAGGAGCAGACATCACTAACAGAGACTGGGCACACTTCCAACCGTTTTGCCATCCGTCAATCAGCCACAAGGCGCTTGACCTGTCGGATGCCAAGTGGCACACAAAGTGAATCGCGACCCTAGTACTAATGTGGCAGTGGACGCCGGCTGCGTCGGCGAATCTCTGCCCAAGTAAGTTGGAGGCTCGACAAGATGGATGTTTTCGCAGAGGCTCTGGTTGAACCGGTATTCCGCGGCGCGACGATGCAGAAGCTCATGCGGATGACCGAACGCGTTGGGCGCAATACCGCGGCTGTATTGATTACTGGAGAGACCGGTACTGGGAAGGAGCTCATTGCCCGCGCAATTCATCGCCATTCCCTGCGTTGTTGCAAACCGTGGGTCGACATAAACTGTGCCACGCTGCCAGAGCATCTGGTAGAGAGTGAGTTGTTCGGTTACGAAAAGGGTGCCTTCAGCGGGGCCGATTCTCGCAAGGAAGGCCTATTCGAATTAGCCCATAAGGGAACCCTGTTCTTGGACGAAATTGGAGAAATCAATCCCAAGCTCCAGGTCAAATTGCTCCGCGTTCTAGATGGCGCTCCGTACTACCGCCTCGGCGGCAATACGAAAGTTGCAGTCGATGTGAGGGTGATCGCTGCCACGAACCAAGACCCGGAAACCGCTGTATCCGAGGGCCGGTTCCGTAGCGACCTGTATCATCGCCTGGCGCAGTTCCACCTCCACGTTCCACCGCTTCGCGACCGACGCGAAGATGTTCTCCCCATTGCCGAATACTACCTGCGACTGCACGGCCCGGACCAGAGACTCGCTCCTGACGCTGTTGCCGCCCTCGAGGCACATTCCTGGCCGGGCAACGTTCGCGAACTGCGAAACATTGTCTTGAAGGCTGCGACCTTATGCGATAGCCAAGAGATCCATGTCGCCGATTTGGAACTGGTAGCCGCGGCGCCGGTGTCCGTCGATGATGCCCCCGCCGGCAGACAGTTGGATGAAATCGAGCGCGACACGATATTGGTTACGCTGGCAGCCAGCGACGGGCACCAAGGGGTTACGGCTGAAAAGCTTGGCATTTCTCGCCGAACATTAAGCCGCAAGCTGAAGAGGTACGGTTCAAGTTCTCCACAGGTGG
>QIAR01000478.1 GCA_003225595.1 Acidobacteriota bacterium
CTTGCTTATTGCCCCATGGAGAGTGCACAATATAGCCGGATCTTCAAACGCTGGCCGCTGTATTGTACGTCACAGAAATCGTGACGCTTGCGGCTGGTTCTGAGCATCCAACTAGCTGTAAGGGAAAAGCTAGCGGCTTCAACATCCCCGTCGGTTGGGTACCTATGGTGCAGTGAACCGACTGGAGTCGCTGGAGGCTTTCAACATCCCCGTTCCAGTATGAGCGGCCGTTGTTAGGTGGCGGTAGCCCATTCGGGACTGAAAGCGTGACCAAAAATGGCAACCGCGACAACTGCTTGTCCTTTGGACAACTATCTTGTGCTCCCAGATCACACCGTAGACGGCCGCATTTCCGCGGCTAGGAAGGCTTTGGGCCGCAACGTCGTCATTCTGGGTCACCACTACCAGCGCGATGAAGTCATCCGCTTCGCCGATTTCCGCGGCGATTCCTACAAGCTCTCGCAGCAGGCTGCGCACGCGGCCGGCAAGTACATCGTTTTTTGCGGCGTGCACTTTATGGCCGAGAGCGCCGACATTCTCAGCCTCCCGGGCCAGGTCACGATTCTGCCCGACCTCAACGCCGGATGCTCCATGGCTGATATGGCGGAAATCACCCAGGTGGAAGACTGCTGGGAACAGCTTGTCGCTGCTGGCCTGACCACTGATGTCGGCGAAGGCGTTACGCCCATCACGTACATGAATTCCACCGCCGCCATCAAGGCATTCTGTGGCGAGCGCGGTGGCGTGGTCTGCACGTCTTCAAATGCCGCTGGCGCCTTCAAATGGGCCTTTGCGAAAAATCCCAAAATCCTCTTTCTGCCCGACCAGCATCTCGGCCGAAACACTGGTTACAACCTTGGCATTCCGCTCAACGAAATGGTCGTGTGGGATCCCTACATGATTAACGGCGGCCTCCCCCCCGAACGATTGCGCACGGCGAGAGTCATCCTCTGGAAGGGGCATTGCTCCGTGCATCAGCGCTTTCTGCCCGAGCATGTGGATAACGTCCGCGCCAAATACCCAGGCATTCGCGTGATAGTGCACCCTGAGTGCCGCTGGGAAGTCTGTCAGAAGGCCGATGGCATCGGCTCGACCGAAGGGCTTTTGAAGATGATTAAGAACGCACCCTCCGGAACGATGTTCGCAGTAGGCACCGAGATACACCTCGTAAACCGAATGGGCAAAGAGTTCGCTGCGGAGGGCAAGAAGGTCATCACGCTTGACGACTCCGGGTGCCTGTGCACTACGATGTTCCGCATTTCGCCGCAACACCTGTGCTGGGCGCTCGAAAACCTCGTGGATGGCAACGTGGTAAATCAAATCAAAGTGAAAGACGAAGTGAAGTACTGGGCCCGTGTGGCATTGGATCGGATGCTGGAAATTCAGTAGTTTCGAAAAACGCTAACCGTAGAGAGGGCAGAGGTCCTGCGGAGTACGCGGAGAGCTACAATTTGCCCGTGATGACGATTGTCCTCTTGGCCATTTGCGGCCTCTGCGGTTTAAGAATTCCAGCCAGCGACTAAACGACCAACGACTAACGGCCACGCCACGGAATGAACTAAAATAAAAGTCCATGCCCAACCGCACCTTTACTCTCCAAGAAGCTCAGGGGCTTTTGCCAATTCTCGAATCGCTTTTGCGCACCGCCATCGATGGCAAGAAACTCATCGAGGAAGTCGACGCCGAGATGCAGGAAGTGGCCCACCGCGTATTTCTGAACGGCGGCACACTACTGAATATCATTCACCTGGCCCGCCGCAAAGCCCAGCGAGAAAAAGCCATTCAGCGCGCCAAGGATGCAGTGGCCGAAATCCACGCCACGGGTGTGCAGGTCAAAGACCTCGATATTGGCCTGCTCGATTTTCCCTGCATCGTAGATCGCGAAACAGTGCTGCTCTGCTGGAAATTGGGCGAGAAGAAAATCACCCACTGGCACGGGACAACCGAAGGCTTCGCCGGCCGCAAACCGATCGACGAGCGCATCGCCAAAGCGGAAAAGAAATCAAAATAGTCGTTGGCCGTTAGTCGCTGCTCATGGGTTAGTGGCTAGCAGGATGGTGGAGACTTCAGGAGTCGTACCAGGTGTGGTTTCAGCCCTGCACCGGACCGTCCCTGAGGTCCACGATGTTTGCTGAGATTATGGTCAGTGTCTGCGGCAGAACTGAACTCTACTGCGCCGCTCTTTGCGACCCCGGCTCCGGCTTCAGATACCGATCAAACCATCCCAGCAGCCGCTGCATGATGTCGGCGCGATCTTCGGGCCGCGAGATCGCGTGTCCTTCACCCGCATAGATCACCAGTTGTGTCTCCACTCCTAACGCTTTCAAGGCATGCCAGAACTCGCGTGATTGGGGCGCGGGTACCTCGCCGTCGCGCTCGCCCGCCAGCACCAGCGTCGGCGTCTTCACGTTCTTAATGAAGTTGATCGGAGAACTCTTGGCGTACACTGCCGGATCGTCATACACGGAAGCGCCGAAGAAGGGAGTCATCCACTGATCGATATCATTCTCACCGCAGTAGCTCTGCCAGTTTGCGATTCCAGCGCCAGCCACTGCGGCGCGAAAACGGTTGGTCTGCGTAACTGCCCACATCGTCATATATCCGCCATAGCTCCAGCCTGTAATGCCAATCCGGCTGTTATCGACTGGCCGTTCTTTTACCACCTCATCCACTCCGGCCAGGATGTCCCGAAAATCTCCATAGCCGAAGTCTTTGACATTTGCGCGGGTAAATGCTTCGCCTTGCCCGAAGCTGCCACGCGGATTGGGATAGAGCACAAAGAAACCATGCGAGGATAGCAGATGAGTATTAAAGAAGCGGCCCGGCCATCCCGCATGGGCCGCCGCACCCGGACCGCCATGTACCGTGACCACCATGGGATAGCGCTTGCTTGGGTCGTAGTTCGTGGGGTACAGCAGCCAGCCTTGGATGCGCTTGCCATCACTCATCCAGTGCACGCTTTTCAGTTCGCCCCACTCGGGATGTACCGCCTGGTTGACATGGGTCACCTGCTTCCACTCACCGATCGGCCCGGCCCATACCTCGGGAGGATGCGCAGCTGAGTGGCGTATCACTGCAGAAGTCTTGTGGTCTGCTGCAAGCGAGATTCCTATCCCGCCCCAAGCTTCCGTGGTTACGACTTCCGGTCCCGTCCACAGAGGCGTGATTTTGCCGGTTGCTACATCAACAGTGGCTGCTCCCGCGTCCCCATCAATGTTCTCAGCGAAAAGAATTTTGTCAGGTGATTGCCAAGTGATCCAGCTTGGAGACGCTTTGATCTCAGGGGTAAGATTGCGAGCCTCTCCACCGCTTGCTGGTACCAAGAAGACGTCGCCGCCCGTCGACCCTTCATCGCTCATCAGTCCGGCAATGAATGCGATACTTTTGCCATCGGGAGACCAGCGCGGGACCGCGATCTGCAAAGGAGGTTTATAGACCGGCTTCATTTCTCCGCTCGCCAGCGCGAAAGTGTAGAGTTGCGCGATGTACCAGTTGTCATCGCCGGCGCCATGAGCGGCAATCGCGACGAGGCTCTTCCCGTCGGGCGACCAGTCGAATTCGTAGACGTACAGATCGGCAGGCGACAGTTGACGAATCGTGCCCGTCGCCAGGTCCGCCACGGTGAGGCGCTGTTCGTAAATTGTGGCTCCGATTACTCCTGTTTCAGGAGTCATCGGCATCAGAGGCCCGGCGGCACGCGGCGCGTTTTCCGTAAACAGGAATGCCACAGCCTTGCCATCGGGAGACCATGCCGGATCAGCCAAGTACCCGGTCAAATTGGTCAATTTGTGAGCGGCTCCTCCCACACCGCCTATATACAATTGGAATTGGCCTGAACGCTCCACGTCGGACAGGAATGCAAGCTGTTTGCTATCAGGCGACCACGCTATTTCTCCTTCATCCGCGTTTCCGCCACCGCTGCTCGCGGAAATGCGCCTCGGCTTGGCGTCAGGTGCTTTCAAATCCTGAATATAGATATCAGAGCTTCCGGTGGATTCGCCGCGACTGTCGAGTATTGGCTCGACCCACGCTACGTGGCTAGCATCAGAAGAAATCGCCACTTGGTGGAAGCCTCGCGCTATCGGAACGGGGCTTTGCGCCTGGGCGGAAACTGTCTGGGGTACACAACTGCTGAACAAAAGAAACGCGAGCGAAATAAGCACCGATGTTTTACTGCTTTGTTTCATCTGTGTATTCTCCCCACAAAGGTTGTCATCTTGAGTCCTCGCTTCAGCGGGCGAAGGATCTAGCGCGGAATGTCCTGGGATCTGCCACCCATCCTACGGCCGTCCCCCTGGTTTCCACCGCGGCCGGAAATCAGAATTCACCAACCACTCCAACGGCTGGATCATCGATCGGATCCCCGCCGTCATATGCGCAAAATCAATGTGCGCCAGATCATCGCTCGGTTGGTGATAATCGTTGTGCAGCCCAAAACTCGAAACTGTCTGGGCTAGCACGCCTTTTTTCGCCAACACGTAATTATCGGATCGCCGGAAAAATCCCTGCTCCGGATGCGGATCCGCCACCAGATTCGCACCGTGGGCCGCGAGGGCGGGACCGAGGTTGGACCGCTCCCATCCGGTCAGCCACAACGCATCGTGCGGTGTCTTGGGATCGGGGCGCCCTACCATTTCAAATTCCAGGTTCGCCGCGATCTCCTTTAGAGGCATTGGCGGATGCTCGCGAAAATAAATCGACCCCAGCCCACCCGCCTCCTCGCTCCCGAACAGGGCAAAAACCACTGTCCGGCGGGGTCGCGTCCCGGCACCGAGGATGCGCGCCAGTTCCAGAACGGCCGTTGTGCCGGAGGCATCGTCATCGGCGCCGTTGTAGATATTGTCTCCGCTCACTGCCGGACCAATACCCAAGTGATCCAGATGCGCGGACAGCAGGATAACGCTCTTGCGTGGATCACGACCGCGGAGCACGCCCACCACATTCCACGTGAAGCCCTTTTCCGGCGCGGCAGCATGACCTTCAAAACGCAACAAGGTTCCGTCCTGCAGTTCCTTCAGCACCGCCTCGGCTTGCTCGTTCACTACAACCACGTTGAAATTTCCGCCCAACTCGCTTTCGGTTGTGCCTTCCAATTGGAAAGGCAGCGCTGGCAACTTCTTCGCGTCCTCTTCCCAGTGCTCACGTCTTTCCGGCGATACCGGAATTAGCACGGCTGTCGCCCCTGCGGAAATCACACGCAATATCGTGCTCTGCAACTTGCTTCGGTCCGTGGTGGGAAGGAACTTGGGTATCAAAAAAACGATTGCTCCCGGTTGCACTTTCGCCTCGCCAATGTCGGCGGCCGCAATCTTCTGCAACGGACCGGAGAACTCCGGCTGCGAAAGATAGCGCACCAGCATTTCCTTGCCATGCGTCCAGGTGATCTCCTGCGCCGAGGCGCCATCGCCCGGCGTCGTGAATTTCATCTGAGGTGGCGCGCTCAGCGAACGCCGCAGGATCGGTGCTCGCTGGATATAGCCGCCTTCGTCGGCCGCCGGCTCGATTCCATACTGGCGTAGTTCGGAAGCGATGTAGGTTGCGGCAACCAACTCGTCGTGAGTGCCGCTACCCCGGCCCTGCAAAGCATCGCTCGCCAGAAATTCCATATGTGCGCGGATGCACACTGCACAAATTCTCAATGTGGGCCGCGCCGCAGCTGCCGGATGCTCAGTCGTACTCTGCGTTTTGCTGTCTGCCGGTTGCGTGCTCGGCGACTGGGCAAGAACAGCAGGTTCCAGAGTGGCGACAAGCAAGACAAGAACCACCCGGAAAGCGAGATGTTTTCTCATCGAGATAGATGCCGTCCGAGATTAACAGATTAGGATAGAGTTAACCCACGAGTAGAGATGTTGCTTGCAACGTCTCCGGAATGCCGGAAGACCCAAGCCAGACGCCCACACTCTCGCCTTCCACCTGCGACCTGCTACCTGAAGCCGGAAGCCCTAAGACCCAAGCCTATGACCATCGACTGAATGATTCTCTGCTACAATTTCTTTACATTCTTTAGGTGAAGTTTTCATTGCGACGCAGCGTGACAGAGTGAAGAATTCCTGCAAGTCACGAAATTGAATTCGTTAAGCATAGGGAAACATTTCTCAATTGCGGCTGTCTGTTCGGGCGGATCCCCTACGAAGGCTTTCTAAATATGCCGATTGCCAAGCCGAAACTGCTGTTTTGTCTAATTACCAGCCTTTTTTGTCTAACCTTCGGGGTCGGGTGCCGTGGCTTCTTCGTGAATCCGACCCTTACCACGATTACGGTCGGGCCTGCCACACCTTCGGTTCAACAGGGCAGCACATTGCAGATGACCGCGACGGGAACCTTCGACGACGGCAGCAAGAAGACGCTGACCGGTAACGTCACCTGGAGCACTTCAGACGTCGCCACGGCCACCGTAAGCAGCTCGGGAGTAGTGACGGGTGTGGCGCCAGGCACGGCAACTATTACCGCTACTTCGGGCACGGTCAGCGGCTCTACTACGGTTACAGTCACGGTCGCCAACCTGGTCTCTATTGCAGTTACGCCCACGAATCCCAGCATCAAGCAAGGCGCAACTCAGCAGTTTACTGCGATCGGTACAATCCAGGGCGGGGGAACGGTGGACCTCACCACGTCGGCCACTTGGAATTCATCCAATCCCACCGCGGCGACAATTGACGCTAACGGTTTGGCAACGGCGCAGTCCGTCACCGTAACCCAAACCACGAACATCACGGCGACTTCGGGCAGCATTGTGAGCACTGCGGCGGTTCTGACTGTCAATCCTTAACGGGAGAGCCGGCCTCCATGCCAGACATCCGCTGCATCGGCATTTGCACCGGAGGCGGCGATGCCCCTGGCCTCAATGCCGTCATCCGTGCCGCGGTCAAAGCTGCGATCCTCAAGTATAAGTGGAAAGTCATTGGCATTTCTGACGGCTTCGACGGTCTGATCTGGCCGGAAAAATCTCGCGAGCTCACGCTCAAAGACGTCAGCGGCATCCTGCCTCGTGGCGGCACCATCCTCGGCACCACCAACCGCGGCAATCCCTTCCACTACAAGATGGTCGAGAATGGCCAGGAAGTCACGCGCGACATCTCCGATCAAGTGATCGCCAATGCCCTCAAGCTCGGAATCGATGCCGTCATCACCATCGGCGGTGATGGCTCACAGAAGATTGCACTCGACCTTTTCCAAAAGGGCATGAACATCGTCGGCGTTCCCAAGACCATCGACAACGATCTCTCTGCCACCGAAGTCACCTTCGGCTTCGATACCGCGCTGCACACAGCCACCGACGCGGTCGACAAAATCCATACCACAGCCGAATCGCACCACCGAATCATGGTGGTTGAAGTTATGGGGCGCGACGCGGGCTGGATCGCGCTCGAGGCAGGCATTGCCGGGGGCGCACACGTCATTCTGATCCCCGAGATTCAGTTCACCGTCGAGAATATCTGCAAATACGTGACCGAGCGGGAAGGCTACGGCAAACGTTTCACTATTGTTGTGGTCGCGGAAGGCATCCAGTTGCCCCCGGAATTGAAGGAGAATCGCCGTGCCGGATCAGTGGGCAATCTGGTCGGCGATGCCATCGCGCTGCGTGCTCACAAAGAAGTGCGGGTGAGCGTGTTGGGACATATCCAGCGAGGGGGATCGCCTACACCCTTCGATCGCATCCTGGCCACACGCTTCGGCGTAGCCGCCGTGGACCTGATCGCCGCGGGCGGCTTCGGCAAAATGGTCTGTTTGCAGCAGGAGCGCATCCGCGCAGTAGACATCGCGCAAGCGGTCGGCCGGTTGAAGACGGTCGATCCTCAAGGCGAAATCGTCCGCGCAGCTCGTGCGATCGGCATTTGTTTCGGCGATTAGCCCGCATGTGCCGGGTCATTTGCACACGGCGGTATCGATAGAAATCGCATTCCCCCAACACCACGTCGTGCACCTCAATAATGGGCGGCTAAGCGCGGCAGAGCTCGGAAATGAGAGTTTCCCTTCGATCAAGCGCCATTCGGTCGATGCGCTTGAGGACGAGAGCGTATCCAGTGAACGAGAGCACGGAGA
>QIAR01000104.1 GCA_003225595.1 Acidobacteriota bacterium
CGGCAGAAATATGCTCCAAATTGCGGAGATTGCCCGCGTAGGTCAACTTATCAAGATTGATGACCGGAGTCCTCTCGTTTGCTATCCATTGCAGGATGAAATTGGAGCCGATGAAACCGGCTCCTCCGGTAACCAAGATGGCCTCTTCCATAGACACCGCTGCCATAGGGCCCTTGCCTGGGTAGCCTGAAACCATATCACGCGCCGCAGGCGGAGCCACAATCGCTGAGTGGATTCTAATAGAAAAGCGGAGAGCTAATCTCTCCGCCTTGTATCAATTCAGGAGAATGGCCGCAAGAACTTGCCATTTAGAAGAGCAATGATTACTCGGATCCCCAGAGGTGAAGAGGATGTTAAGAATGACAAATCCTCATTGAATCAGGATTCGAGGGAAGCGACATCTTTTCTTCAACGGCTCCCGAGTACCGCACGCTCTTGATCAGTGGAGAACCGGAAGGCGGGTACACCCCGCTGGGACGTTCTGCCAACCTACAAGATTCAAGTACGTTCGCTCCATCTCCGCTGCGATCTGTGGCCACAAATAGTGTTGGCGGATCCTTGCCTGCGCGCTGCGCGCCGCCTGTTCTCTTACGTGGGAATCGGCTAGAAGCAGCCGGATCAGGCGCTCCAGGTCTGCCACATCACCACGGCGGAAAGTGAAACCGGCGCCTTCTACCAGTTCGCAGTTCTCCGGGATGTCGCTGGCCAGCACGCATACACCGGCTCCCATTGCGTCGAGCAGGGCGAGCGACAAGCCTTCCAAGTCTGAAGGCAAAACAAACAGCATCGCATTCGTGAGCAATTCCTCCAGCGCGTCGCCTGAGACCCAGTCGAGCAGCTGAATCCGATCGCTCTGATGCTTGCGCAGTTTACGGGTGTAGTCGTCTGAGTAACTCGAACCGCCTGCCAGAACCAACTTTACTGGCGTTTCGATTCTCTCGTACGCTTCAATCAGCAAGTGGCAATTCTTTTCCGGCGAGAACCGGCCGAGAAAGAGAATGTAGTTGCCCGGTTCCAGTCCCCATTCCAGGATCTGAGAAGGCTTGCGCCGCTCCCGAATCACAGTGCCGTTAGCCACATATGAGGTTCCGGAGGCATATCGCCTGCGGTAGTACTCCTGTAGCGTGTGCGAAACCACCAGGGTCGAGCTGGGGAGACGAACGGCCGCCTGTTCTCCAAGGCGTAACACTGCGGAGGCTGCCCAGCCCCATTTCTTGCGTTGCCAGTCCAATCCCTGAACCGTAACCACCGTCTTTTTCCCGATCAGCCTGGGCAGAAAGGAGAAGAGAGCGGGGCCCAGCGCGTGATAGTGCACAATTTGGGAGCGGCTGAACAGGGCGTGTATTGTGCTCAGCAGCGTGTGCACCAGTGTCTCCAGGTGTTTTGATCGGATGGTAGGGAGCCGGACCAGTCGCATCCCATTGTGTTCCTCAATGGCTGAGGTGAAATATGTCCGGCAATATACCGTTACGTCATGCCCCATCTCCGCCAGCCGTCTGCCCACTTCTTCGTAGTAGCCTTCGATTCCGCTATATTTCGAGATCACGCCTCTTCCGCCAATGAATGCAATCCGCAAGTGCGGCTTCGGAATCGCTTGAGAAATGGTCTTCGTCCGCCGCGGCTTGTTTTTGGACAGATCCTCATAAATCCGAAGCACGGCTCGATAGTGTGCTTCAGGCGCGTGACGTTCGCGCACCAGGTCGCGCCCGGCTGAGCCCATTTCCAATGCTAATTCCGGTCTGTCATAGAGAAAGGAAATAGCATCGGCGAGTTGTTCAACATTACCGCTTTGGAACAGCAGCCCGGTCTTACGGTGGATTACCACTTCGCGGCGTGACCCGAGGTCGGACGCCACAACCGGGCGGCCCAATGCATACGACTCGAGAATGCTCTTGCCCATCGTTTCGTAGGCGTGGGAAGGCAGCACAGTGAAAAGCGACTCGGCTATCAAACGCCCGAGTTCCGCGCCCTGTACGTGATCCAAGAACTCCACATTCCTGAGCTCGAGTTCACCAGCTAACCTTTCCAGTTCGGCCCGCAGTGGGCCGTCCCCGGCGAGGCGTAGTCGAATGCGGGGCAAGTGCCGCATCGCTCGCATGAGATCGCTGATTCCTTTTTCTTGCGAAAGACGACCGAAATAAAGAATGGGTGCGTCCCCGGCAGGTGCGATTGGCGCCTCTTCCGGCACTCTCTGAAAGTGATAGAGAACCTCAATCTTCTTCGCGTCCCATCCATTCTCCACCAGTTTGTCGCGCACAAATTGGCTGGGCGCCAGGAACCGGTCTACGCATCTTTCATACGTGTGCAGCCACTTGTGAAAGTACGCCTCGGCTGCCAATAGCAACGACGAGCCGCGTGGCCCCTGATAACAGCCCTCGGTTACAACATGCCGGAACTGTCCACCATGGCACCGTTCGCATGCCTGACCGTGAGCCACGAGGTTGTAGCTCGGGCACACGAGTTTGAAATCGTTCAGGTGATACACCACGGGGACGTGGTGGGCCTTCAGTTCCCAAAAAATTGAGGGCGAGAGGTGGTGGTAGATGTTGCGTACGTGGGCAACATCCGGGCGGAATTCCTGTATAAATCGCTCTAGCCGATGCCTCGCGTCGCTAGAGTAGACTGCGTGCGCAGCCAGGCTGACGCGCTCCATCAAACTGTGCTTGCCGTTTTTGAAATCGATATGGGGGACGAAGTAACGGTCGTAGTCAGTAGCCGAGCCCCGTTTGTCCGACATCGCAAACAGTGCGACGTCGTGACCCTGCGCGCACATGAGTTCCATAAGTTCAAACAGGTAGACTTCGGTTCCGCTGAAAGGGAAGTTATATTTGTTGCAGTACAAGATTTTCACGACAAGCACCCTCCAGGTGTGCGGCGATCTTCTCCAAGAAGAGATCGCCGAAGAGTTCTAGGTTCTTATTCCGATTGAAGTAAGCAAGAACATATTGGCGGGCGGTGTGTTGAAGACGTTGAAGGCGGGCATCCGCGCCTCGAATGAATTCGACTTGGGCGACGAAGTCCTCCAGCGATCCAGGGCGATAAAGAAAGCCGGTCTCTCCGTGCAAAACTAATTCCGGGATTCCGGTGATCGCGGGTGCCAGCACCGTTTTCCCGTGCGCCATCGCCTCCATCAGGACCAGCGGGATTCCTTCACTCCGGCTGGTCAGCACCACGAGGTCGGAAATCGCGTAATAAGAATCCAGTCGCTCTCTCGGTACGTATCCGAGCAGCTTCACTTCGCTTGGTAAACCGAAATCAATAATTAATTGTTCCAGCGATTTCCGCTCTGGACCGTCTCCCACGATCAGGCACAAGAAGCTAACGCCGTTTGCCTTCAAGAGCGCACATGCCTGCACCAGAAACGCGTGATCCTTGACCCGGTGTAGTCGACCTACTGCGAGCAGAACCAGGCATCCACCTGAAGTGCGACGATGGATCAACGGTGCGACACTGCATAAGGGATCTACCCCTATACGCTGCAAAATGATCTTGCCCGGATCGATCGTGGGGTAATGGTCGAGGATGTACCGCCGGTTGTACTCCGAGACAGTGAAGCAGAAGCTGCAATGCGCCAGCTTCGTGTCCAGGTATGCGCCATGTAGAAGCAGGTCGGAACCGTGCAGCGTCATGCTGAAATCGATTCTCAGCAGGCGCGCCGCCACCGTCGCCACCCATGAGGCGAAATAGCCATGATGTGCGTGGATGTGCCCCACTCCGCGACCTTTCAGCAGCAACGCATAGTAGGCGCCAATCCCTGTGTGTAGTAGGGCTCGTACTCGCCGAAGAGGCGGCTCTGTTCCTCGCAAAAACATTCGCTGCAATAAATCCATGAGCAATGAGAATTTCAGTACGCAAAGCCATCCAGCACGGAGCAACAGCCACGGACGCAGTGGCTGCAGGCAAACAGTATCGGCGGCAAGACGAAACAGATCGGGACTGAGTGCCATGATCTCTGCTCGACGCCCGCTGCACATCACTACCTCAACTCCGCGCTTGTGAAGTTCGCGAATTTCTTCCACAATGTATGGCTCTACGGGCGAGGGGAACTGGTTCGCGATATAGGCAACAGTTGGCATGTGCCTCGTACTCAGAGGCGAAACTTGTGTGTCAGAGGAAAGGATTTATGTGGCCAGTTCCCTAGGCAATTCAATATGGATATCAGTGGAAAAGGGGAGATCGACATCAGCACGGTTGCGCTCAGCTTGCGAGGACATCTTCTTGAGACTCGAATGCACGCCGGTTCTGTGCGGCCAGGATACCTGCCAGCGTGAACAGCAGCCCATTCACAAACTGATAGTTCATGACAACGAATGAGGCGTTCATCAAATACACGCCCAGTAAGATCGGCCAGATCTTGCGGAACCCATCATCCGTAAAGTCGGTATCTGGAAAGTAGACGGTCGCCGGGTTTTCGGGCATCAGCTGAGCATGTCCCAAGCGGAAGAGGCCGATAATCAGCCATAGATAAAGAGCAAGTCCGATAATTCCGTGTTCCACCAGGATCTCCAGATAGGTGTTGTGGACCGGGGACGCGTTTAGCTGGTACTGAGTGACGCGGTTTGCTAATTCGGCCAACCGTACCTCCACCGGACCGCGCTCTACGAGTCGATCCTGCAAACACATCCGCAGTTCTGTTGTGCTCAGCGCGGCTGCGACTCCGATGGCTCCTGCCACTACTAAGCACAGGCACGCGCGTCGTAACCTTCGGCTCGAGGTTCGAACCAGCAACACCAGAACTGAAATGGAGAACGACAGCCAGACCGCGCGTGTCATCGTGGCCAGAATTGCCAGTGGTAAGGCGCCCAGCAGCGCAATCGCCCAGATTCCGCGCAATCGCCCGCGCCGGAACGCATCGAGGGCAATCAGCCCCAACATGTTCAGGGTGACGCCATTCGCGACCGCTTGCAGGAAAGGACCGCGCGCCCGGTCGGCATGGATTCCCAAACTTTCATCTAGTATGAAAGCGGGGAAGATCAGCGCCTTTGCGCCCACCAGGAAAGCGATTGCGGTAAAACTCAAGTACGTCAGAGCAAGGAGCGAAAAAGTCTCAAACCGTCGTAGCGATGCTGAACTGCTGAAGACCAGCATCGAGAGATGAAAAAGGGTAAAAGGTACGACAAACTTCGCTGCCAGCAGGCTATACGTCACCGCCTCAAAGGGCTGGGTCAGTACACCGGAGCAAGCCAATAACAGCAGGCCGATCATCGGCAAGCTCACTGATCCAGTTATCCACAAAGGCTGCCGCAGAATAGACGCCCGCAGCAGCACAATCATGACCAACAGCAGAAACGCAATCCGATCCGCAGCGTAAAACTGCAGATCCGGCGGCCGAAAGAGCATGAGAGTCAAGGTCGCCAGGAACAGCAGGCAAGGCGCTGCTATCAACCCATGCAGCGGCCGAACCGCGACCGCCACAGTGGACCACAATGCCTCGTGGGTCCATGATTGGGGCGGCATGTGTCTCGCCCGATTCACGTTCGAGATAGTCTCCTCAGGCACCGTTTCCTTCCATTACCACCGAGAGAGTCTTGATTAGAATCTTCAGGTCCAGCCACAAACTCCATCTCTCGATGTACTCAACATCCAGTGCCATGTTGGCGCGGAATGACGGATCTCCGCGTGCCGTGACTTGCCATAGCCCCGTGATCCCCGGAGTCATGTCTAGACGCCGCAAGTGTTCCAGTTCGTAACGTGCGTAATCATCGACCGGATGCGGGCGCGGCCCCACCAAACTCATGTCTCCTTTGAGCACATTCCAGAGTTGCGGCAGTTCATCAAGACTGTAGTGGCGCAGGAACCGGCCGACACGCGTGATCCGCGGATCCTCCGAAATTTTGAAACACGGTCCTTGCCTTTGATTCAATGCCCGCAAACTATCTTTGATTTGATCGGCATTGGTGACCATCGTGCGGAACTTGTAGCAGCGGAACTGGCGCCCCTTCTTGCCCACGCGAGATGCGATATAGGTGAGCGGCCCGGGTGAGTCGAACCTGATCAGCAACGCGATGGCGGCCATCAGCGGGCTAGCCAACGCCAGGGTAATCGCACCCACCAACACATCCAGCACACGTTTCAGGAAGAGACCGAATGCGGGCAGTGGCTCATGGTGCAACGAAATCACGGGGATGCGTCCGATGTGCTCGAAGCCCAAGTGCGGCAATTCGCAGCCGAACAGGTCTGGAATTACTTTCACGTCGAGGTGATTCCAGCGGGCCCGTTGGATCACTCTTCTGGCCTGCTCTCGGTCGCCTGGGACGGTCAGGATCACCTCGTCCACAAATTTTGCCCGGGCGACACGATCGAGGTCGTTGGTCCGCCCCAGAACAATCGGGCTCAAAGCCAAGCTATCATCCAGATAACCCTTGACGACAAATCCTGTCTCGGGGTTCTTCTCAAAATAATCGCCAAGCTCACGCCCCAGGCTTCCTGCGCCGACAATTAGTACGTTTCGGACGCTGCGACCGGTCTCTACCCGCCTGGCTGACCGAGAACGCTTGCAAACTCGCCAAGCCATTAGCCCAGCGAAATCGAATGCTGCAGTCCATCCCAGAATGCCGAGGGAAATCGAGTCGATTGAGGATATCCGAATTGCAGCGCCTATCAGAACCGTCGGCCAGCATATTGCCTTTCCCAGCACCACAACTTGCGCCTGAGTGGAGCGATCCGGATCCGCCGAGTACAAACCCTCCACATAACCGAGCAGCGTAACCAGGGCACCATAGACAAGAACGAGACCGAGATATCCTCGCGAGAACGGCAGGGCTACAGACCGTGCCGGATCCACAGATAGCCCGAAGAAGAGGCGCAATCCAAAACGTGTCTGGCTGGCCGCAATAAACCCCATGAATAGGAGCACGAAATCAGTCGATACCGAACCCCACAGTGTGAAAAGGCCGATTTGGCTTTGGGGCTGCGGGAGCACTGCTTCCGCAATGGCGCGAAGAAGCCTCCACGATTGCGGCCCGGAAGCTCTCTCCGGCGTTCCTGCGAGCCAGCGTTCTGGGTCAACCGCGTCGGCCTGCGGCCTCTTCTTCACGATACGGCGCATCACAGACGCGCCTGGGATCAGCCGCGAGACACCGATGTCGCGGCGAGCACTGTTTTGCTTTTCGAAAAATGCGGACGAAGACACTTCAGATCAGTTCAATCTCGTAGCCTTCGATCTTGATAGCTACAGAGCGTTGAATGGATTCGATGGAGACTACGAGGCTGCGTTCGCCAGTTTGTGAGAGGATGCCCTCCAACCCGTGCAGGCAGCCACCCCGGATTCGCACCCGCCGGCCTATTTTGAGAAACGGATGGAGAGAGCAGGGGACTTTGCGTGCGAGAAGCAATTCCAAAAGTTCAATCTGCTTCTGTGGCACACTCACAGCCTGACCATGACGGCTGACAAAGCTGATCAAGCCGGCGGTCTGCAGCACCCGCGTTCGGGAGTCCGGCTTTCCGTCTGTCCGTACAAATGCGTAGCCGGGGAACAGTGGCAGGGAAACGTCTTTGCAGCGATCGCTCCAGCGGTGGATTTCCTCCCGCAATGGCAGGAAGGTCTCCACGCCTTTGGTAGGCAGCTGCTCGGCAACTTTTTTTTCAAACCGGTACCGCGTCTGGACCGCATACCACGAGAGCGCATCATGGCTGGTACCCGGAATACCGGGAGCTGAATCAGCAGCTTGACCTCCCTCGTTGCCCGGTGCGCTTGTGCTGACCATGGCTCTGCTAGTTGAGTCCCGCTCTGGTTTTGGCGTGGTTTTCCACAGTGTTGCCCTGCAGCTGAGATGGAACTCAACCGCTCAGGAACAGTCTGCTCCCGTTCAGCGAAATCTGAGCTCTCGAAGAACCTCTACAGCTTGCGATAGATGCCTTCTGGGATCGGAAACGTCCGCTGATTGAGCACCATGCCCAGCAGGCGCACATTGGCGGCCAGTAGTTTCTCCCTAGTTCGTCGAGCTACAATTCGGCGCGTACGGTGCGCTTCCAGCGCGAGGATCACACCATCAGAAAGCTGCCCTAGTAATGCTGTATCGCTGTACAGGCCAGCGGGCGCGGCATGGATCACCGTGTATTCAAATTCATGGCGCAGTTCGCTCAACCGGCTGCGGACCCAGGCTGCCGGGAATGAATTCCCGGCTTCGCCCAGGAACATCTCCGAAGGAATGAACCAAAGATTTCTGGATATTCGCCGTGACCCATCGCGCAGATCGGATTTTCCTGAAGAATTCATGTCCGCCGCGATGGTAGCTCGAAAAAATTTGTGCAGTGCGGGCGAACGCAGATTAGCCTCTACGACGCAGACATCTCCCGCGACCTGAGATGCCAGTACCTCGGCCACGCGCGCGCAGATGTGAGCGATTTCATCGGTTTGGTCGATGCTGCTAAACACAACCTGACGTACTGGTCCCGCCGATCCGGGAAAGAACACCTGTCGCACTAGGCCACGGAGTTGCTCCTTGGCGAAAGTATCCGCATACTCTCGCAATCCGGCAGACCTATCCGGCGATTCCTTATCTATATCTATTGCAGGTCTTGCGGAACCTCCTAGGATGGTCGGCTGCTTCAGGATACCGATGCTCGCGCTCATTTTTTACTCCTCGCCAGTGCAACTCTCGGTTTATGGCTCCGATGCAGATACTGCCCAATTTGTTATTCCCATCCAGGACAAGACGCGCGACCTCCACTCTCATTAAGGCACTGATTGCACGCTACCCGGCATCTTTGGGCAGAGAAGCCAATACTGGCGCGCCCAGATATGCCACGATCTCATCAGGGGTGCGGAACGCGGGATCCAGGAAATCCGATGCGAAAGCCAGCCCCGTGCTCAACGTCCCTGCCAGCACGAAGCCTGCAACAATAAACGTCCATTCTGAGCGGGCCGGCAATGCGGGAACGGTTGGCCGCTCGGCAATAGTAATGTTCAGGATGCCGCGCTCGTCCAGGGCATCCTCAATCCTGGCTTCCTCGCGTTTTCGCACATAAAGCAGGTAACTTTCTTCGGTCGCTTTTGCGGTACGCAAGAAATCCTGCTGTCGGATTGAGTCCTCGCCAAGTTTCTCCGCCAATCTCCGCGACTCGGCGAATTGAGCAGTTTCCACGGTCGCGCGTGCCTGTAATGCGCTGAGCTCGACCTGCGCCTTTTTCAGTTCGGCCTTCGCCCATTCATAGTTCGGATCCTTGTCCGTGATCTCGTCGCGAAGCGGAGCCGCAGCCTCGCTGGCAATCGCCTCTTTAGCCTCCGCAATCTGCTGATCGACCTGCTCCACCAGTCGGTAAGACGGCTCATACTTGGTCAGCAGCTCAGTGCGTTTCAGCTCCAGGTCGAGCAGACTCGATTTCAATTTTTCCAGGAGTTCCGGATTATCGGCGGTGCGGATCTGAGTGGTCGTGCGCTGGGGAAGAGACGACATCTGCATCTGCAAGGAGCGTATGCGCTGTTCGGTTTCGGTCAGCCGCAACCGGAGTTGCCGGTAACTGGTGCCCGCATCGCCGAGCTTTTGTAGAGCGATGTCGCGCTCCAGAGCCGCCGACACCACACCGTGGTCACGCGCGAACTCCATAACTTGCAACTCTGCTTCTTCAAGGCGTTTGCCGTATTGCGTTGTTTGCCGTTCGAAGAAATTGAACTCTCCCGACGGCCGATGGATCTGCGTGTGCTTTTCCATATAGGAATTGGCGACGGAATTCAGCACTCGCGCCGCCAACACCGGATCTGATGACTCGTAACTCACCTTGATCAAGTTCGTCTTGCGCAGCGGTTCGATCGTCAGCCGCGTCGCCAGTTGCCGCACCGAACGCGCAACCCGAACGTCGTCATCATCGCGGCCAAAGCGGAGAAGAGCAAACGGGTCACTCGCGGCCAGGCCGGTTACGCGAACAACTTTCGCAAGCAATTCTTCATCGCGCAGCAGCTCCGCCTCGGAGTTCAGTTCCTGTTCGCTAATCTCCTCCCGGCCAAACTCGGGTGGCGCATTGGCTTGCGCGGTCATTACCGGATCGATTCGTCCACGACCAACCAGCACTTTCATGTGTGCCTCGTACGGGGGGGTGAACACTCCGTAGAGGAGAACCATAAGAAAGATTACCGATAATGAGCACAAACTGAGCCGGCGCTGCCGGAAGAACACCGCCAGCAAATCGCGAGTAGTGGGGCAAGATATTTCGGTGCGTTTGCGGCGAAGAATGAGTTCTTCCGGCATACATGGGACCACTTGGAGTTACAGACCACACTGCGTTATGCGACATCACAGTTGCGAATAGAGCCAGCGGCCGCAAACGTTAGTTCTCACGCATTCTTTTTCACTCCTGCATATGTACCTTCCCGAATAACTTTGCATCCCTGAGACTCAAGGACAGTCGTCGCTCTCTTATCATGTCAAAACTGCGATGAATTCAGGTACATTCCCAGGTTGGGTACGGGCATGTACCTCCGAATTTTGGAGACCATACTCTGCGGCACATAGAGCAAGTCACCCGCTTGCAAGTACAAGTCTTCGTCCAAGTCATGGGTCTCCAGCATTCTCTTGACATTCAGCACCCGGGCTTCCATCACATTCTCAGTAACTCTGCGGAACAACAGCACCTGGGAGTGCTTGGCTTGTTTTGTGAATCCTCCCGCGATGGCTACCGCTTCATTTACCGTGGTGTCGCCCCGTAGTTCGTACTTGCCTGGACGTGCCAGCTCGCCGGTGGCAACAAAGAAGGGCTTCTCGAATTCCTTCAGCGCGATCGTAATCTCCGGATTGTGCAGAGTCGGTGTGTAAGCATTGCCGACCGTCTTCTCCAGCTCCACCACGGTCTGCCCTTCCGCGAAAATCATCCCCACTCCCTTCAACCCGATGTACCCATCGGGCTGCACACTGACGGTCTGGTTGAATTCCGGCGAGAAGATGAAATCCACGTCCAACACATCGCTTTTGTGAAGCCGATAGAACGGACGGCGCTCCCCTCTGAGTGCAGGATTTCCCTTTTCGTCCGCTCTACCGGGTTGTGTGGTCGCCGTCCCAGAGTTGCCCAAAACGCTCGCAGCGTTTTCTGGGTCAGGCACGCGTCCAACGGCCGTTTCCAGGATCTGTCCCTGGGCGACGGCGACCACCCACAGTTGCTGTATAAGCAATACAGCAGCCATGACCATCATATGTCTCAGGTAGCGCTTCATCTTTCCATCCGGTCTGCTTGCCCCCCGATTGGTAGCTCTAACGCGCTTGTTACTACACTTCCGCAATTTACTTGTATGCTCCCTCATCGGCAAGACCTAGAAAGTGTTGTCTACAAAAGTAGGCAATCTATTCATAGAATCTTGTGCGATTCTGGACCACGACCGCCCGCGAACGCCCGCCTGATCTGTGCGCATACTGCGCAGCAGAGCGTGTGTTTCCGAAAATGCTCCTCATACGCCGCATAGCTACTTGGGTACATTCCACTAAAGTGGACTTCGAAACGCATCTGCCAATCCTGTTGGAGAACCGGAATTCTTACAAATACGCCCAACACGCCTTTGTTCGCAAATACTTATCTGTTCATGCGCCCACTCGTACCTTCGCCAAACAAACGCCAAAACAAAAAATTATTGCCCACCAGATTGCGTTGAATCCGAATCGGGAACAATCACTACTTTTGGTGATCGATCACATATCTTCGCGTCCGCGTGTGTGCCTACAATCGCACACTGCAATCTCGCGGATTGTGAAAGGCTTTGTGAATTCGATATCTACCAGTTCGACTGCTATTGAGATCCTGGTTGCCGATTCCCACAAGATGCAGTCACAGCTTTTGGTAAGTGCCCTGCGGCGACATCCGGAATTCCACGTGCTCGCTTGTTTCATGAACACGGACGCTGTCCTCAGAGCCATTGCCGCCTCCAAACCGCGAGTTGCCCTTATGACCGCTGACCATCAGGATGGTGGCTGGCAGGGCCTGGCCACGCTGCGCCGCGTCCACCTCACCTATCCTGAGATTTCCAAGATCGTTCTCGTCGAGGCTTACGATCGTGACATAGTGGTGAACATTTTCCGGGCGGGGGCCAAAGGACTCTTTTGTTTCACGCAGGTGCCCTTCCGGGCGCTCTGCAAGTGTATCCAGCGAGTCGCCAATGGACAAATCTGGGCCAACAACGAGCAATTGCATTATTTGCTCGACGTTGTGACCCAGGTGCCTTCTTTGCGCGTCGTCAATGCCGGTGGCGAATACCTTCTCACGCCGCGTGAAGAACAGATCATCGCCCTCGTGTCGGAAGGTCTTAGCAATCACGATATCGCTCGCGAACTCAGGCTAAGTGAGCACACAGTGAAGAAATACATGTCCCGGATTTTTGACAAACTCGGGATCTCAACCCGCGTCGAACTCGTGCTTTACGCGGTGAACCATGGGGATAGTCGTCCCGCGGAATGGGTCGCGGGCGGCGAGTAGCAGGGACGACTGCGCACGGAAGGGACACCAGAACCGCCACGCAGAACAGACAGGCAATGGGGCAAAATGGTCAGAATTGAAAACAGCGGCCAACGCCAGGTAAAAAGAAAGGGGCGGAATCCCGCCCCAAAGAATAGCCGTCTCTGAGCTAGAAGCTGTAACGCAGCGCAAACTGCATTACACGCTTCTGACTCAGAGTTTGTATGAACTTGCCAAACGAAGTGTTATTGGCCAGGGATCCGTTCCCACTGGCTGCGTCAAAGCGAACAGAGTTAGTCGCGTTGAATACTTCCCAACTGAACTTCAGCGCCTGGGACTCGGTAATCTTCCATGACTTGGCGATCCCAGTATCGAGCCCAAAGATCCCCGGACCTGTCAGCTCATTCCGTTGTCCCGACTCGCCGGGGTAGGCGAACCGGAAAGCCTTGATGGCGGTGTATTTGGTAGTACGCCAGAATCGTTTCGTTAACTGTTATGTAAACAGCCGTGCCGCTAGGAAAAGAACAACTGGATAACACTCCAGTGTGTAGCGCGGCTCCGGATTCTCCAGGCTCCCTAGAAAAAGCGAACGGATCACCACGAACGCGACCAGTACGCCAGCCCAGGCGATCGGTCCCCGGGTAAATCCAGCCGCCGCTGCTCCCACATAAAGAAGATTGATCAAACCAAATCCCACTGCCACAGCCGACCATCGTGGATCGTCGTTGAACTCCCACCACCGCGGGTCGGCGGCTAGTAATTCGGTTCGCGGGCGCAGCCACATGTCGGCGATTCGCAGCCCGGGCAGCCACAAATAAAATCGCAACGGGGCGGCGTGGATGCGCTGCTCGGCCAAGGTGGCAAACCGCGCGTCAAGTTCCGCGCTTATGTGCAGCGCTTGGTTATATTCGGCCAACAGCTCGAACGTCCATTGCCGTTGCTCCGCGGAGTCGAACGCGCGCGACGGCAACTTGGTCGCGTCCACGGCTTCTCCGGGAATTGGCCAGTAAATCTCTTGGACCGACACATAATCTGCCATCCAGGTTTTCGCCCAGCGGTTGAAGCCTCTGGGCACGAATTCATCTTCCTCATTCGCATACCGCGGCGCTAATGGCTGAAATCGATGGAACGTGTGCAGGTTGCGCAGAGTCCAGGGTACGAGCGGCGCGAGGGAAACGACCCCAACAATCACGCCAGCCCAAATGATATTGAGTGGCGCGGACACCCTCGCCCGCGAGCGCATTAAGAACAACAGCAAATACACGACAATCGCGATCAGAAGTATTCCGCCATCAGGGCGCAATAGAATCCCTGCTCCCACAGCGACGCCGCAGCCGACCCAAGGCAGCATGCGTGGCCCCAGCCCCTGCACGCCAACCAGCGCCAGATCGAGCCCCAAAGCGGTAAAGAACACTTCCAGTGTCTCCGTAAGCGCCGCCGCCGTGTAATTAGCGAGAAAGGGACAGAGCGCAGCCAAGAGAAATGCAGCCTTCGCCGCACGAGCCGAAATCATCCGTCGGGCCATGTCGGCGATCAGCAAACAAGTACCAATGTCCACTGCCATTTGCAGCAGCAGCACCGGTCGGTAGTGGTCGAGTCCGAATAGGGCAAAAATCAACGCCAGAAATGCGGGATATCCCGGCAGCCGGATGTAGGTAGGAACGATGTTGTGATCGTCGGTCAGGCCGTAAAGGCCATGCTGTAGCCAGTTCTTGGCAATATCGGCATAGAGCTTTGAATCGTCAAGAATGGCAGGGAATCGAATAATAAAGAATAGCCGCAGCGCCACTCCGGCCAGCGTCGCGCCGAAAAAGAACCAGGGATGCTTGCGCACAAGCTCGCGCACGCTCGAAATATATCGCGTTTTGCCGGAATCTCCACCTCTAGTTCAGTTTTCGTAGACACCAGCTTGCCGGGCTTTGTGTGTGGACTGTGTGGCAGCTACTATCCGCTTCTCGAGCTGCGCAAGAAAAGACGATGCACGCAACGTCTCTACAAAAGTTCTCCTGCTGGTTCAGCAGGCTTGGCGATCGGAAGACAATTTGACCCTCTGCTCAACGCATCTTACGATGTAGGCAGTTCTACATGGCCCAACCAGTCTTTTATGATGCCCGTCGCGCCCGCTGGAAACGAATCCGGCGCCTATTTGACGTGCTCGGCGTCACTATCACGCTGTTGATCATCTTTTTTGTCTACACCGCAGTCCGGAACGAGAAACTCCCCGAATTGCTCCTGCCTCAACAGAAGCGTCCTTATCGCGCCCTGAAAGAAAAGGAAAAGGAGAGGGCGAAGGAGCACCGCCGGCTGTTGGCCCGCCGCACCCATCGCAAGTCCAAGACCGCTCCCTCGCAGGTCAAGCTCAACGCTGAGGAGGGAATCCGGGCCGCCTTCTATGCGCCCTACGATGCGGCCAGCTTTTCGTC
>QIAR01000479.1 GCA_003225595.1 Acidobacteriota bacterium
CGTCCATTAGATCCGACCACCCTGATTGCGAAGCTTCCCATGAACCTCGTGATTATCGGTCCCGTTTTCTCTCCCACCATCAAAAATCTGATCGGGCGCAAGAAGCGAGTGCAGGCCTACCATATTGATCAGCTGATGCAAGTATCGATACAGATGGCAAAGGCTGTGGGTGGCGGTTCGATTCCCACAAACCCATCCTGGGATCCCATTGGCGCGATCATACCGGATGGGCGCCCCGTGGTGCTTTATGGCTTCGAGCCTGGATCAGACGATTCCAAGCTCAACCAACAGAGGCTTGCGGCCTTGGAAAAAGTCCTATCCAGAGTGAATAGCAGTGTAGCCATTACCTGTAATGTTGACCCTCTCATGAAATCAGCCGGCGGCGAGAGGGAACAGTGGCGAACGCTGTTGCGGTCCTTTGTCCGCATCGACCTGAACGAGCGCCCGGTGCAGCGGATGAATGAAACCTTGAAAGAGTTCGAAGGCAGGATTTCGGCCGCCGCTTACTATCGGTGGCTCTTTTCCGACCGGCCAAGACCACAGAGGCTGGTTCTAATTCATCTGGCGCAGGAGAAGGTGGTCAATCCCAGTAGCCGCCGCACTGTGTGTGACTTGATGAGTGAAGGGCTAATCGCGCGACCGTATGGAATGTTAACCATTAAGGACGACCACTTCGCCGACTTTCTCAAGTGTGCTGTTCCTGCCGATAAGGTCAAGGAATGGGAGAGACAAGGGGCGGGGCAGCACTCAGCAACGCTCCGCACGTCGTTGCTGGTCGCAGGATTAGGTCTCGCAGGTTTTCTCTTTTACACCCAAGGGGAACTGTTTAACACTTGGGTTACCTATATGACTGGACTTGCTGCTTCCGGGCCCGCGGTCCTGCGGCTGCTCAAGCTTTTCCGTCCTGGCAGTGGCGCCGAAGCGTAAAGTCACTGATTCCGAGCGGCAGCTCTTGGTACGAGATTATTGACTAGACTACCCGCGAGACTCTAATGCTGGGTCAGCCTTCGTCCTTTTTCCTTGGTGTCCTTGCGGCGAGTTCCGTCCGTTGCGCCATGGTGCGAGCAGCTCAAACGAAAACCTCCCGAAACGAACGATCAGTTGCACTTTTGTCGCGGCCAATCTTTCTCGCGATTCCCCTCATCTAAAGTTTTGTTATCCAGCGAGGCAAACCATCATGCACCGCAAACTAGGACCTTGTTTCCTACTCCTGATCGCCATCGCGGCACTATGGGCAGCGGACAATGCAAACGTCTCAATCAAGGAATGGGATGTGCCCACCCCGAACGCCCGACCACATGATCCGGCTCTTGCGCCCGACGGTTCGCTCTGGGTCACCGAGCAAATGGCGAACAAACTGGGACGGCTCGACCCGCGCACTGGGCAATTCAAAGAGTTCCCCCTCAAGACGCCCGAGTCCGGTCCGCACGGACTAGTGGCTGATCGCGAAGGAAACATCTGGTTCACCGCGAATTTCAAAGGCTACATCGGCAAATTGAATCCCAAAAACGGCGAGGTGACGGAGTACCGCATGCCCGACCCACGTGCCCGCGATCCGCACACGCCGGTCTTCGATCGTGATGGCATTTTGTGGTTTACCGTCCAGGAGTCAAATTTCGTGGGACGGCTTGACCCGCGTACCGGGCAGATCAAGTTGAAGGAAGTGCCTACACCTCACGCCGTGCCTTACGGCATTGTTATCGGTTCCAAAGGCACTCCTTATTTTTGCGAATTTGGGACCAACAAGCTGGCCAGCATCGATCCCAAGAGCATGGCGATTACCGAATACCCTGTGCCGGAGGGCGCGCGGCCCCGCCGCCTGGCGCTCGCTCCTGATGGCACCATCTATTACTCCGACTACGCCCGCGGCCGTCTGGGACACTTTGATCCCGCAACCAAGCACATAGAGGAATGGCCCTCGCCTGGCGGGTCTGCGTCACACCCCTACGGGATCGCGGTCACGTCCGACGGCATCGTTTGGTATAGCGAGTCCGGAGTGCAGCCCAACACTCTCGTAAGATTCGACCCTCGCACCAAGCAATTTGGGACAACCCCGGTACCTTCCGGTGGCGGAGTGATCCGCAATATGGTGGCGACCCCGGATGGCAAGCTCTACCTGGCCTGCAGCGGAGTCAACAAGGTAGGCGTGGCGGAGGTTGGGGCGCGCTGAGTGGATCGGCATCGTTTTCCCTTCCGCAGCACAGCAGACGACCTTCGGAGAGGATAGGCGAATAGATTGGAAGTGTTCCATGTGGAACATCCACCGGATTTTTCTAGTGTTCCACGTGGAACATTTTGTATCGGCAAATTTGTATTGGCAATTATGTACTTTATAACGGCTGTACTTAGAATCATGTACTTATAATCGGGTGGGCGCGGATATCTGGAAGGAGTCGGCACATCCTTCAGAGAATAAAGAGGCATCGGCTGCTATGGGGCCCAGAGCCCTTAGCTAATCCGTGGTCTCTTCGTTTGCCAGCGGTTTCTTGGGAACTGATTGGTATGGCGAACTTACCGGGGTCACCAACCGGCCGGTCCGGCGCATCGTCGTGCAGTCGTATTCGTAGGCAGCTCCACAGATCAGACATACCTGGTAGTCCTGGCCATGAGCGCCGTTATGCGGCCACGAGAACCGATGCGGGCAGCACCTCTCCAAGAGCCGTTTTAGTAATGGTTCTGTCATGCCAGTTTTGGTCCTCGGTGCCGTAGCTGATGTGGGCTCAAGGTACCACAGAAAGTCCCGAACCAGGCTTACTCCCTGGTTCATCTAGCGCAGGCTGAATGGCCAGTGTCCATTCTCCACAAGTGGGACGGCCAGTGACCCGGTAGTGCTTTCGCTCCTGCTGGCACTTGTGGCAGTAAGTCACGCCGCTGGGACAGCGTTTTTCCTTGAGAAATTCCAAGCAGGCGTCATTGCTGGGGAATTTGCTGTGGAAGTCCTCAACGGTGAAACGTAAGTACTTTGGAATGGTCTGTCTGCGGTTCATTGGCTTACCTCGTTGTGAATATTAGAATCAGCCCTACCACGGCTAACACGAGCACCCAAGGGAGAAATATTTGTGCGTAGTCTTTGGTGGTTCGCACTCGCCAATTCCGAATCATGCCTACAGTATGCCATTTGTTCTATAGCCATAGCAGGAGAGTCTTGTAAACGTGAGGACTTGCTAAACGTAAGGCTTTGTGGCGTGGTGGTTCCTGCAACTTGGAGGACCATTCCAAAGACGGGCGCGGGCCCGTGAGCCAGGCGGGTCGATTACCGAGGGCGGGTATCACCATTGCCCACTCGAACACCGGGAATGACACTACTGGGTCGGGCGTTATGAACGAACCTGCGTTAACTTACTGGTGTACGAGGCTTGAGCCCGTCCACGGTCCTAGGGCGCCTACTCGTCGCAACAAGGCATAAACTATGCACACAAATATACCCGACACATTACGGCGCAGCTCAAGGGTGCCGATCACCGTCCCGATACTCGTCACCAGTTTGGAGCCGGGCGCCCACTTCTCCGAAATCTGTGAGACGTTGGTCGTCAGTGCGCATGGTTGTTCGATGCGGTCTCCCATGCGGCTGGAAGCCGGCGTTCCGGTGCACTTACACAGCAAGGAAGGTCGCCAAACGATGGCCCAAGTTGTGGATTGCCAGCCGATGGGGTCTGATCAACAGGGCTGGAGGCTGGGCGCGAGGCTGGATGAACCGGAAAATTTCTGGGGATTGAAAGCTTGTCCTGAAGATTGGGTGCGATTGCCGAGGCTGCCTGAGAGTTCCCCGCGACAAATCCCACGAAAGCCGGCTGGGAACACTGAGGCAACACATCAGCCACAAAATCAGGTTGCGCCCTCATTGAAGATCGTACTCGACAAAATCCAAAAGCAACTCTCCGACGACCATTTGAGAGCCGTAGTTGCTGATCTCGTTCAGCCGTTACAGGCGGAGTTGGCGGACCTCCGGGAAAAGCTGGCACGAGGAGACCCAAAGCGCAGCCGATTTGAGGTGTCGCTGTCGCAGATTCCTCCAGAGCTCGAAGAGCAGTTGTGGGTGCGCCTGCGGCAAGACCTAGGGGCGCAAACCCTGCAGCAAACACGCGAGCAGGCAGAACAGGTGCTTGGGGCAGCCAAAGCGGCCATCGAGCAGAAGATAACCGAAGCCCAAGACGAGTTTCGGCCGTGGGTCGCACAAGAACTGCAAGCTGTTGAGCAACGGGCGGAGAGTATCTCGGCGGATATCGATGATAGGGTGCGGCGGCATCTCCGTGCTGGACTAGGAGAGTTTCAGCAGCAGGTGGTGGAGGCAGGAAACCGTCTCGATCGGCGGAGCGAGGAACTCTTACTAGCTCTGCAGCAGCGCCTCGGTGAGGAGCACGATGCGCACCGCCGGGAGATGCAAGACGTTCAGGCAGCGGTTGCGTCAGAATCCTCGTACCTGCAGGGGCAAGTCGCTGATCTTGGCGGCCGCGTAGCGAAGCTGGACGAATCTGCACGCCGGCTTGAGTCAGACCTGGACGCGCGCCTGACGCGAATGGCCAGCGATACAGTATCCAGTGCGCACAGCGAACTTGAGAGCGCTGCAGATGCGATTCTTAAGGAACTGGGAACGCGCAACGCTCAGGAGCTCGGCAATCAACTCGATGACGCATGTGGAAGGTTGAAGATTATCCAGAAAGGAATCGAAGCCTCGGTTTCCGAGTTGCTGAGGACGCAGGTCGCGAAGACTCTGCAATCCTTCGAGCAAAACATGGAAAAACTGGCGCAACATTCCGTGGGACGGTGGCGGCTCGCACTCGCCAAGGATTTGAAATCACTGGCAGTGATTCTGGGCGAGCAATTCCAATTGGAAGCCGTGTCCGACAATAACGAAAAGCAATAACCGCCGGCCGAGTGACGGTCTCGGAAAAGACTCCGAGCGCACGAGCCATGGTTTTAAGGCGCGGGCTCAACAGCAGCACGCTGATCGTCGATAGCGCCATCGCACGAATGCTGGACCTCACGGCAGGCACAAAGTTCGTACCACCGTTTGCCCGTTGCGCTTCAGCAACAACCACAAGCTTTCCCGCGTATTGCCCCACGCGCTTCCCGAACAATGAGCGGCGTAAGCGCTATGGCGGCGACCGGGTCAGCCCATGCGACGTGCCAAATGGTATTGAGGGCGAGTCCGGCCAGAGCAATCAACGACAGATACGCGCACAAGGCCGATTCAGCGGCATCCGCTCTCAGGGCGGCACTGCCAGTGTCCGCCGAGAGTTTGCGCTTTTCCTTGGCAAGCAAGGGCATGATCGCGGCGGCTGCGACCAAAATTGCTATTCCCAAATAGGTAGGCTTAGGTTCGCTGTACCCGAGTAGCGTCATCGCGGAAATAACAAGTACGTAGGCGGCTAGCGCAAAAAGAAATGCTCCTGCGATACGGGCAGCACGGCGCTCCACCCCTTCTTGAGTCGCATGCACACGAAAACGCCACAATACGACTACGGCCGAGAGAAGCTCGATGACACTGTCACCGCCGAATGCAAGTAGAGCGGGGCTACGAGCCATCCACGCTGCCCAGAGGGATACCGCAGATTCTACACTCATCCAGATAATCGTGATTGCTTGAATCCGATGAATGCGGCGGATGGTGTCTTGGGTCGGAGGGTACAGTATCGAAGCCATTGGCGAATATTATCCCACTCGGTTGGACGGATCGGACACCCCTTAGCGGCATCACTTCTTAGCTCGTGAGAAGGCCTGTCTTCGATGTACCGACACGGTCCAGAATGGCGGACACCGAGCCGGGTGGACAACCCATTGTTTTCAGAAATGATCTAAAATTTCAGGAATTCCGCAGCGCGTATTACCTTAACGGAGTGAGGTGCCGTATGAGGCCGCTTCTCATAGCCGCCCTGTTGATCCTTCTCTGTCCGGCGCTGCTCCTGGCGCAATCGCCATCGCCCGAATCGAAAAACCCAAAAGTTTGCGTGGCAATGGTGGCCAATGCCAGCGCTGTTTCGGCTCCTCTTGAACGTTTGACCGAGCGCCTGGCGAAGAGTCTGAAGCGCGGTAAAGTAGAAGCTATGGCGATGGACTCGAGCACGATCATGGACCGCAACCTCAGGCCAACGCGCCTGAATGTCGAAGAGGCGGACGATAAGCAGTGCGATTACACGCTGCTGACACAAATCGTGGAGTCGCGGGCACATCCGGCCGCGCCGCCGCCGCTTCGCCGTAATGGCGCCACAGTGCCAAGCGTGGATGCAGCCGATCCGTTGGGCGGTAACCCGGGGCCTGTCTACCGTGAAAACATGCAAATTGATTTCGCGCTGTTTCGCGCTTCCCATTACGACCCAGTCGTTGATACCTATATTCTGGAGCGGGCTTCCGCCAACGTTTCAGACACATTTCTAACGGGCATGGACCGCATCGCAAACCGCGTGAGCCACGATCTGAAGAAAAAGTAGGCGATCCGTTTGGACAGCAGGTGCTGTGTCATGGCTTCGACTGTGGAACAGCAGCGAATTGTTCTTCGATGTTGTGGCTGGCTTCGAGCCATAGCGTCCTGCCGCAGAAATGAGAATCGGCCCTAGCCGCTGCGGTACTTGAAAGTGAGGTTTTCCGCAGCCACTTTAATCGTGCGCCGTTCTTCGCGATGCGATTTTAGGTTTTAACAAGTGTCCACCGCCGCCATCTCCATCCGACGCGCCGCTAGCCAGAATCCTCTGGCTGCGACGGGCGCTACATTAATCACAATTTTCCTGATCTTCGCCCTATTCGCTCCACGGATTGCACCGCAAGACCCCGCTCACATTGACTTACCCACGCGCCTGGAGCGTCCCTCTTCTGCGCACTGGTGCGGCACAGACGAGTTGGGCCGTGACATCCTTTCCCGCCTGATTTACGGTGCGCGCATCTCGATGTTCGTCGGCGGCAGCGTCGTCGCCGGCTCGTTGTTCCTGGGACTCGTGATTGGGTCGATTGCCGGATATTACGGAGGCCGCGTAGATCGTTTCGTCAACGTAGTCGTGATGAACGCGTTTCTGTCTTTTCCTGGCATCTTGCTGGCAATCGCTTTCGTGGCTTTCCGTGGACCGGGAATTCTCAACCTTGTTCTGGCGCTCTCACTCGGAGGCTGGGTGGGCTATGCGCGATTGGTGCGCGCACAGGTGCTGGCCACGCGTGAACGCGAATTCGTCGAGGCAGCGCGCGCGCTGGGAGCGAGCGACTGGCGAGTGATCGTCCGCCATATCCTGCCCAACATTATTCAGCCGGTGATCGTGCAGGCTGCCATCGGCATGGCCGGTGCGATCCTGGCGGAAGCGACC
>QIAR01000480.1 GCA_003225595.1 Acidobacteriota bacterium
AGAGAATGGCCCTTTCTTTTTTTGATCTCGAAGTGACCTTAAGAAGCTATCATCTGCCATAAATTGACCTAGCGGCGAAGTTCGGGGGAACCCACATGCCTCGCAAGCAGCAACAGATTTCGGACGCGATTCAGGCGAAACTGGAAGATGCCAGGGTTGCGCGGCTTGCGACCTTGGATGCGGAGTTTGGACCACACATCGTGCCGATCTGTTTTGCTTACGATGGCAAAGTCTTCTACACGGCAGTGGACCGGAAACCGAAGCGTGTTGTACCGGAAAGGCTTGCGCGACTGCGACACATCAGGGCAGTACCACAAGTTGCCCTCCTTATTGACGAGTACCGCGAAGACTGGAGACGCCTCTGGTACATCTTGGTTCGCGGAAAGGCAAAGCTGATTCCGAACTCGGCGCAGAAGGAGCGCGCCGAGGCGATTCGCCGGCTGAGAGCGAAATATCCGCAGTACACAGCGGGAATGCTTCCTGATGACGCGCCGATCATCCGCATCACTCCAGAGCGGATCATCTCCTGGGGCAAGAACTAGCCGGTTCGTGGTGGCTTTAAGAACGACTCTGATGTACTTGCACATGGCACTTGGTGCATAGGGTGATCAGGTTCTGCTCGGAATCATCGCCGGATCGGCTACGAAAGTTCTGATGGTGAACCTCCAGGTTGGACATCGTGCCACATAATTGGCACCTCCAGCCATCTCGCTCGAGCACCTGTCTGTGGAGCTGCCTGTAGAAATCAGCACCGAGTCGCAAACCAGAATGCTTGGGTCTTACGCTGTTCACGAAGCGTTCTGGCTCTCTTGTTCAAGGAATGTTTGTTTTTGTGCACGCGGAAGAAACTTGAAAAAGCGAGAGATCGATTGCAAGAGCGCGGCCGGATTTCCGTTTTCCAGATTGGCTCCCGCCAAGAAGTCCGCGCAGATCATCTCCAGGCAATAGCCGCGCGATTTATCGCTGCCTAACATCAGCGCCGCCGTCTCAATCGCCTGCTCGACCACCGGAATCTGGCTTTGGTACAGCTTGAAATAGATGATCTCCCATGGTTCCGTATCCTTCCCGGTCAATTCCTTCTCGACCTCCCGCTTGAATTTTTCCTTGGGTAGCGAACAGGCCTTATGCAACCAGGTTGCACAATCGAACCGCTGACCCGCCGCGCGGGCCAGTTTCGCGAGCTCCAATCCCTTCGTCCATCCGACCTCTTTCAATTTCCGCTTCGCCTCGGGCGGCAGATGCTCGTGAATGGACATGAGGTAATAAGCCTTGCGCCGCGATTCCGGAAAGCGTCTTTCCAGAAACTCGTCAAAGGACTTCTGATTCTCTAAGCGCCAGTATTGCCCCGCCCGCACCTCGCACAGGTATCTTCCGAGTTCCACAAACCGGGTATCGCGCTCCGCTTGCTGCCGCTGCTCCCATGCCAGAATCTCATCGATCTTGGTGAGCACGAACAGGGCCCGTTGGCGATTCAGCTTGGGCAGCATGGGCGCATTCCTACTAAGCAAGCTCGTCAAGCCAACCAAGTTGTTCTGCTCCTGGCCGCCGCACCAGAGCGGCTTCGGCCAAATCCTGCCGTCCCAGGCAGAGCCCGATGTAGGGGCAGCTGCCGCACGGATTCTGCGGGAATCGAATACCGCTGTGCGGCAGGAACTGAGCGGACTCGATCCGTCGAACGGTGTCTTCGACTAACTGCCCGAACTCCCGACGCTGCTCGTCGCTGATCGTAGTATGAAGATACTGAACCTCAACCAGTCGCTTGCGGACGAAGACCACCTGTGCGACTTCGGAGATGCCGGTCATCCAGGAGTAGCAAACGAGCTGCGGATCCAGAGCCAACAGTCCATCCGGTTCCTCTGCGTAGCGGCTGGAAGTGGTCTTCCACTCGATCAGGCCGCGCGTGCCGTCCAGCGTTCCGATCGCGTCGACGTAGGCTACGAAGTCATTCTTTTCAGAAACCGCCCGGGTGAACTTGATCTGCAGGTTGCGGCGCGGTTGGCGAATGCGGACGCGGTCGTCCTGGCAGAACCGCTCGAGGAGCTGGATTCCTTGCTGCAGCATGCGGTCCCAGGTATCAGCGTTCGAGTACTGCAAGCCTTGGTTCTGGCATGGAGCCCACTCGCGGAACAGAACGGCCGTCGGGTCTTCGCGGAGGAAGTAGGCGGCTAGAGCCCGTTCAAAGGCTCGACCGAAGAGCATGGCGGCTCGCGTATCCTTCTCCTGCCAGCCGTCGAGGTAGCGATGGCGATAGCGGCGGGGGCAGGTCAGATATTGGCTGATCTGGGTGTAGCTGTAGAGCATCAGGCCACCTCGGAACGGCCAATATCTCTAGGCAACGCAGGGGACAGTTCTTCCCACTGGCTGGCCGGAGCGAAGCCGTCAAGGTTGAGCAGGGAAGTGCCGTTCATGACGCTATGGCTGATCTTGACCACACCTCGGAGTCCGACCAGGTTTTTCTCATCGACCTCATCTCGTCCGAGCAGTTCGGTATCGTAGCCGAAGTCACGCAGGAACCAGCTAAGCTTCCACAGGGCTTTCGGTGTGCAGTAGACACGACAACTGATGGAGCGTCCGGCCATTTGCTTGGGCTCAAGGATGGAGAATCGTAGGATGTAGTAGGGCTTCTGTGCGTGCCAGCGATACTGAGCCCGTTGGACCCAGACCAGGAATAGGCCGTCCGGGACTTCGCCGGCAGCTGATCGATCCGCCTCATGCAGGCCTTGGATACGGCGTTTCATGCTGCACCTTCTTTGGTCAGGACATAGCTGTTCAGCTGGCAGAGCAGAGCATTCCGATCTTTCTCGGCCCAGTCGGCTAGGTGCACCACGAAGTTCTCAACTTGTTCACGGGTAGCCTCGCGCAGGGTCTTGGTCCCGCAGAAGTCGGTCGCATAGGACTTGACCAGGGTGGGATCGAGCTGATGTTGGCGGATGATCTGGCAGAGGCGGTCGCGAACTTTGGGGCCGCCGTAGTTCCCGTTAACAGGTTGCGGTGGGAGCTTCTTAGACGCTCGGGAGGATTGTGACGGCTCGGCGAAGGATCCGATCTCTTCAACCGAACAAATTCCGATGCCGTAGGCCTTGCGCAAAGCGCGATTGACCGCACGAGTCTCCGCCACGCGCATTTCGGCGCCGTGAACCAACGGAGAGACGTTGGACGGATCGGCATCCCCGTAGCTGTCAAAACTCTTTGATCCCGATTTATAGACCGTCGCCTTGAAAACCCATCGATTCGATGTAGGCTCGGTTAGTCGCTCGTCAATCACGGTATGTATTCCCAAGCACCTCCTGCGATGTGCTATTCGGAGCAGACCGGAGTGACTGACATACCACCTCCCTTCAATCCAGAGTAGTTCACTCCTAGACAAAGAAAGATGAAGCGAAAGCGTGAGGTCACGCAAAACCGAGAGTTGATGCCTCGGGAGACCTGGATAAACCTTCTTCACGAAGTGAAGGTTCTGGCTCAACAGAGTTGCATTGAAAGTTGACTTTAGCTTTGGCATGTTCGTTCACCTTTCATAATGATACATAACGTATCATAAAGATTCAACTAGTTTCGCTGTGCGAACTGGGAAAATCCTGTTATTTTTCCCTTGAGCCCATGGCGGAAACGAGAGCTGCGCTCCTAGTCCGATTGTCGCCAAGTCTTAAGTCGAGGCTGGCTGAAATCGCGAAACGCGAGCATCGTTCGCTGAGCAAGCAAGTCGAATTCTTGCTTGAGCGCTGCCTTGACTCTGCGAAGGTGGATGGCGTTTCCGCGGAGGAGAGGTCGTTGACTGGCCGTCAGAGCGATATTGGTACGAATCCAATTAAGAAGAAAAAAACCAGATAGAGAGTGATTCTCTAACGGAGGGCTCTTCACCAGGTGCGCTCATCCTGGCTACGGTTGTCGTTCCCATCAGCAAAGAAACCGGAGCCGACTTAAGGCTCTTGTTAACGGTTCTGGTCCTTTAGATCCGCCCTCCAGCGTTCAGGGCGAGGTTCCCAGTGCAAAAGCAATAGAAAGTCTTGTCGAAAACTTGAGCACAACGATGGGTACTGGCAGCTACCGAGTTTTTCCGGAGCTGAGCTTGCCTGTGGC
>QIAR01000451.1 GCA_003225595.1 Acidobacteriota bacterium
TCAGATAAAGATGAAAAGGGAAAGTATCCTGCGGCTGACCGGTCAAGTTGTGGTAGGTCAGGACTTCAATGGCATCGATCGTCTTGCGCCGGGTGTCCACGCGTGCGTCGATCTGGTATGCGACAACTCGCTCCGACAATGGCTTGGATATAAGCTTGGGCGTGGCTACCCCGGCAACAGGAGCCGCCGATTGCATTCTTGCTGCGGAGGAAATGCATAGGCTTGCAATAATCAGAACGAACAGCCGAGCCGAGCAACGATCCATGTTTTTGTCTCTGAAACGGATACTCCCTGATACAGTGCACAACGAGTCGTTGGTTGAACTGCGAAGCTTACACCGGCGCAGCAAGCTTGGGAAGGTTTGGCGCGCCTCTCCGTTGTACTCGCGGCACTCGTTGCCGAATTTTTCCTCTAGGACTTTCGCTTCCTGACGGGCACGCAGGATCTGGATTGGAATTAATACCACTAGCGCAATCCACAGCTTGGGCGACTGCAAAACGAGAATCAATCCGAGAATCACTACCGTGCCGAACACGTAAAATTGGATTGAGAACTTTGGAATAAAGACCCCGTGTGACGAACTTCATTGGAGAGTTTCACTCCACGAGCCGCTGTCGGATGCCGTGAATGAAATCTGTATACGCTGGACTGTGACCGGCAGCACGCATATCAGCGGCAATCTGGCCGCGATGGTAAGCGGAATGCATCACCACGTGCATCAATATGTCCTCTACGGAGTTCGTCCAGGACTCTCCCTTAGTGTTCTTGTAGCTGACCATTTCCGCCAGTTTGTTTTCCCCGAAATATTTTTGCCAGAGAGCTGCTAGATCCGCTGCCTCTGTTTCGCACTGCGCCAGAGAGAATTCGGGCCATACCGGATATGTTTGCTTCCTCTGCTCGAGCCGTTCCAGCCAGAGGCGCTCCGCCGAAACAATGTGCGCCATCAGCTTGAGGGAGCGCGAAGGCGGTGTTCCAGACGTTTTCAACGAACCGAGGGCCTCGCGATTGGCCCAATCGTCGTACGCAAGCAGTCGGCGAAAATACTCGAACCTATCCATCGCGTCCTGACAGGGCAGTTGTTTTCTCTTGCAGTGAAGTTAATGTACGGCGAGTAGAGGGACTCCCGCAAATGGCGGCAGCTTATATGTCGGAACACGCAGTTGCGAGCGGATTGCGCCTCCCCCTCGGGAAAAGTTAGGATGCTCAGAGGGCAGTTCGATGCAGCAGCCCGCGCAGCCATTTCTCCCCTTGGAGCACGTTTCGCACAATTGCCGATCAGCGAGATTTTCCCATTCGCGCTACTGGGTCCGCCTTTTCCAAACTGTAACGGTGCTGGTGTGCATGGCATCAACCGGCACGGCTGCTCAGTCCTCCTCAGCCGACGCGCAGACACTTCTGCGTAAAGCTCAAGCGTCCCTCGCTGCGGGTAATTTTGCCGAGGCCATTCAGACCTTTGAACACGCCCGGCGACTTGCACCAGATCGCCTCGAAGCGACTCGCGGCCTTTTGCTCAGCTATTTGGAAGCAGGGGACCTCGCTCCGGCGGTCACAATTGGACGCAGTGCGGTTGAACGCTGGCCGCAGGATGCGCAACTACACCATTGGCTTGGGCTGGCTTATTTCAAAACTGGGCGGAACGAACAAGCAACTGAGGAACTGAAGCGCGCCGAGCAGTTGGAGACGGCCAACTTCGACATTCATTTTGATTTTGCCTTAGTGCTACTGAGCGAGAAGCAGTACCCTCCTGCTGCTGATGAGCTGCAAAAGGCGCTGAAGATCAAACCCTCCAATGCACTCGCGCATGTGCTGATCGGGCGTGCTTATCAGAATTCGAACCGGACTCTGGAAGCAGTGGAGCAGTTCCAAATCGCGTTGCGCCTTGACCCGAAAATTGCGCTTGGTCATTACCACCTCGGATTCGCGTATGCCAGCCTTGGTAAGAATCACGAGGCAATCGCCGAATACGAGAAAGAGATGGCCCACTCGCCAGAAAACCCGGATCTCGTCTACGAACTCGGACATTCCCTCTTGGAAACGGGAGACTGGAAATCTGCGGTGGTTCACCTGCGGCGCGCAACCCAACTGAATCCCCAGAACGCTGAGTCATTTTATGACTTAGGTAAGACACTGTTGCTTCAAGGCGATCCACAATCGGCAATCCCCGCCTTGCGCAGAGCCATTGATCTGAATCCCCGTGACCCAAGCCCTCACTACCAACTGGCGCGCTCGCTTGACAAGATCGGCAACGTCACGGAGGCCAAGCAGGAATGGCAGCGATTCTCTGACCTGAGAAAATCTCAGCAGGAATCAGGAGGAATGGCCACTGGCCGCGTCCACTGATGATCGCCTTCCGACCTCCGATGGGAGTTTTAGCTGCCGCTGCCTGCCTGATTTTTCTGGCGGTGTGTGTCACTTTCGCTGGTCCTGTGCAGCAGAAACAGAGCCGACGCAGTACTCCCGCTGCAAGGCCTCCCGCCAAAACCGCGTCCGCCCCATCTGCGCCCCCGGCCAAAACCGCGCAGTTCGTGGATGTCACCCGCGCCGGCGGAATCGACTTTCATCTCACCTGCGGAAGCCTGGACAAGCGTTACATCATGGAGACAATGTGCGGCGGGATCGCCGTCTTCGACTACGACAACGATGGCTGGATGGACATATTTCTGGTCAATGGTTCCACGCTCGATGATCTGCGCGCGGGCAAGTGCCATCCCAGCAAGCTGTATCGCAATAACCACGATGACACTTTCACTGATGTGACCACCAAGTCGGGTCTCACGCACTGCGGCTGGAGTTTCGGGGCGGCGGTCGGAGACTATGACAATGATGGCTGGGAAGATCTTTACATCACATATCTAGACAGCGCCGTGCTTTACCACAACAATCGCGATGGCACTTTTGTGGATGTTACTGCCAAAGCAGGAGTCGGCAATCCGGGCCGTTGGGGCACCAGCGCGGCATTCGGCGACTACGATAACGACGGCTACCTCGATCTGTACGTGGCCAACTATGTGGACCTCGATCTCAATCACCTCCCGGAATTCGGCAGTGGTCCCTTCTGCCAGTACCGCGGAATTCCCGTTTCCTGTGGCCCTCGCGGTCTGAAAGGTTCGCGAGATCGTCTGTACCACAATAATGGCGATGGAACTTTCACTGATGTCACCGAGAAGCTGAATATTGATTCCGGCAGCTACTACGGCTTGGGCGTGCTGTGGCTGGACTACGACAAAGATGGGTGCCTCGATTTATATGTGGCCGACGATTCCTCGCCCAGCATGCTCTACCACAACAATTGCAAAGGCAATTTCACCGAGGTCGGAGCAGAGGCCGGAGTGGCTTACAGCGCGGATGGCCGCGAGCAAGCCGGTATGGGCATCGATTCTGCCGATTACGACAACGACGGATGGCCGGATATCGTTAAGACCAATTTTTCCGACGATACCAATAACCTGTACCACAACGACCAGAATGGCGAATTCACGGATATGGCCGGACCAGCGGCCGTCGGCCCCATCAGCATCCCCTTTCTAGGGTTCGGGGCTAAATTTTTTGACTTCGATAATGACGGGTGGCAGGACATCTTTATAGCTAATGGTCACGTGAATCCGCAGGTGGACGGCCACTCCTTTGGCGTGACCTACGCCGAGAGACCGCTTCTTTTTCACAATCTCAAGGCGGGGAAATTTGAAGAGATCGCATCGCATGGCGGCCTAGCACTCTCTCGCCGATACGTCGCGCGTGGCGCGGCAACCGCTGATTTCCTCAACAGTGGCCAGCAGGACCTTCTAATCAGCGTCCTCGATGGCTCGCCCGTATTGCTCCGTAACCAAAGCAAGACCAGTGGGCACTGGCTGCGCATCAAGACCGTGGGGACTCGTTCCAACCGCGACGGATTCGGAGCGCGGGTGGAAATCAGGGAGGGTGGTCTGACTGAGTACAACGAGGTGCGCGCTAACAGCAGTTTCGAATCGGCTAGCGATCCGCGCCTGCACTTCGGACTGGGTGCCGCCACGCAAGCAGATTCCATCGTGGTGCGGTGGCCTTCAGGCAAAACGGATACGATCGGAAACGAAGCGGCAGATCAGGAACTTGTCATCGAGGAAGGACGAGGCGTCATTTCACGGCAGAGCGCCAGGGATCGTCAGCAGCGCCACACGGCAAGGTAATGAGCCGGGTGCGAGGAATCGATCCCCCAGAACAAGTCATACCTGACATGACGCCATCGGACACCTTACCGCGACAATCTTCCAAATAATGGAGCCCCAGTCGGCCACGCCTCCCGTTCCCC
>QIAR01000452.1 GCA_003225595.1 Acidobacteriota bacterium
CGATCGCTTCAATGTCTATGTTCTTCCCAGTTTTCGAGTCTAGAAAGCGCGTGCCGGCCTTCAGGATATTGGTGTTAAAGGCGCCAGCCAGACCCTTGTCGCCCGTGACCACGATCAGCAGGATATTATTCTCTTGGCGCTGTGCCAGCAGGGGATGCCGCGGCTGGCCCGTTTGCGGATCATAGATCTCCGCTCGCGAAACTAGCGACTTCAGCACATTGGTGAGCATCTGCGCATACGGACGTGCGGCCAGGGCACGCTCCTGGGCGCGGCGCAACTTGGCCGCAGAGACCATCTTCATCGCCTTGGTGATCTGCCGTGTGTTGATTACGCTGCGGATGCGGCGGCGGATATCGAGAACGTTTGCCATTGATTGGCCGTCTAGGCTGACTACTTCGCTGTCGCGGCCTCCTGGCGCGCGGCAACGAACTGCTGCTTGCATTCGCGGATGACGCTCGTCATCTCCTGCTTCAAGCTGTCGTCCAGGACTTTCTTTTCCATGATCGTGCGTAACAGTCCAGGATTTGTGGTATCGACGAACTTGTACAACTCCATCTCAAAGGCTCGCACTTGCTCCACTGGCAGGTCATCCAGGAAGCCACCGGTTCCAGCAAAGATAATGAGAATCTGCTTGGAAAACGGCAAAGGCGAGAACTGGTCCTGCTTCAGGATTTCGACCAGCCGCTGGCCGCGATTCAACTGCGCCTGCGTGGCTTTGTCTAGGTCGCTACCGAATTGCGCAAAAGCAGCCAGTTCGCGGTACTGCGCGAGTTCCAACTTCAACGTGCCGGCAACCTGGCGCATGGCTTTAATCTGAGCGTTGCCGCCTACGCGGCTTACCGAGAGACCAACGTTCACTGCGGGGCGGACGCCTGAGTTGAACAGGTCGGTTTCGAGATAAATCTGGCCGTCGGTGATCGAGATTACGTTCGTCGGAATATAAGCCGAAACGTCACCTGCTTGCGTTTCGATGATGGGCAGCGCGGTTAGAGAACCGCCGCCATTCTTGTCGCTAAGTTTGGCCGCACGCTCCAGCAAACGGGAGTGGAGATAAAAAACGTCTCCCGGATACGCCTCGCGTCCTGGCGGACGCCGCAACAACAGCGAAATCTCGCGATAGGAGGCTGCGTGCTTCGAGAGGTCATCGTAAATACAGAGCGCGTGACGCTTGCTGTCACGGAAGTATTCGCCCATGGCGCACGCCGCATACGGTGCAATATACTGCATGGGTGCGGGCTCCGATGCCGAGGCAGCGACCACGATGGTGTAATCTATGGCGTCAGCGTCGGTGAGGATCTTTACCACTTGCGCAATTGAAGACCGCTTTTGGCCAATGGCACAGTAGATACAGATCAGGTCGTTGCCCTTGTTATTGATGATGGTGTCGAGCACGACTGCGGTCTTGCCGGTCTGCCGATCGCCGATGATCAACTCACGCTGGCCACGACCGATCGGGATCATACTGTCGATGGCCTTGAGTCCAGTAGCCATGGGCTCGCGCACCGGCTGGCGAGCGATAACGCCCGGCGCCAGGCGCTCCAGCGGGATAAATTTATCGGTAGCGATTGGACCCTTATCGTCAATTGGCTGGCCGAGCGAGTTGACCACGCGACCGATTAGGGCGTCGCCTACCGGCACACTCATGATGCGACCAGTGCGCTTGACCTCGTCGCCTTCCTTGATCTCGATGTATTCACCGAGCAACACAACGCCTACCTGATCTTCTTCCAGGTTCATGGCGATGCCCGCGACGCCGTGCGGGAAGGAGAGCAGTTCGCCGGCCATGACCTTGTCCAGGCCATACACGCGAGCAATGCCGTCGCCGAGGGTGATGACTGTACCGACTTCATCAACCGCGATCTTGGATTCGTAGTTCTCGATCTGCTCACGAATCAGTTGGGTGATTTCGTCTGCTTTGATTTGCGCCATAAGTTCAGTTTGCCAGTCGCAATTTGTTTTTCGATTCGGTTTCCGCTCTCGGGCTATTAGCTGTCCTACCTCCAGTTTGCAAGTGATCCAAAAGCTAACCGCCAAAATCCGGAAGCTAACGGCTAACTCCCCGCCAACTGCTCCCGTATCTTGTGTAGCTGGCCCAGCACTGAGCCATCATAAATCGTGCTGCCGACCTTGATAATCGCTCCACCCAGGATCGACCTGTCGCGCGAGTAGCGCGCCCTGACCTTCTTGCCAGTCAGCTTCTCCACCTGTGCTTCCAGCGCACGTTTTTCCGCATCGTTCAACTCGCGAGCGCTGGTGACTTCCGCTTCGGCAAATCCCAGGCGCTGATTCAATTCCTGTTGGAAAGAATCGATGATCCGTTCGAAGAACTGAACGCGCCGGTGATCCATCAGCACCGCCAGGAAATTCCGTACCGGCCGGGAAATCCCTTCGTGCGCCACAATCGCATCCAGCAGATTGCGCTTCTGCTGGGCGGGAATCGCCGGATTCTCCCAGATGCGGCGCAGATCCCTGTGCTCGGCCAGCAAGGCGCCTAAAGCGTGCAGTTCCTGCAGAATTTTGGTCGCGTCGAGCCTTTTATCGAGGACCACATCCACAAAGGCGCGCGCGTAGGTGCTGGTTACGGAGGCCATCTTTTACTGGTCTCTCTTCTTTGTCCCAGTCTTTAGCTTGGCATCGCTGGGATTCATCCCCGAAAGCTGGTCCGCAAAGCTGCGTACCAGAACCTGATCAGTCGCAGCATCCACGTGGATCTGCCTCTGGGCGAGGGAGACGGCCAGATCGGCGGCATATGCAGTCAGTTCCCGGCGTGCCTGTTTGGCGGCGGCGGCGATTTCCTGCTCGGCTGATTCGATGATCTTGCGCGTATCTTCCTCGGCTGCGGCCTTGATGCGTTGCTCTTCCGCCACAGCTTCTCTTTCGGCTGCTGCGCGCATGCTGCCGATTTCTACGTCGAGCTTTGAAAGCCGCGCCTCGATTTCGGACAGCCGACGATTGGCGTCTGCACTCGCTTTGCGCGCTTCCTCGATCGCTTTCTGGATCGCAGCCGTACGGTCGCGGAACATGCCCGGGAGAAATTTTTTCGAAAACCAGAAGATTGCGACGGAAACCACCGCAAAGTTCAGCACCACCGCGAGCCAGTAGGTGTGCTTGAGGCTCATTCCGGTGATGCGAGCCAGGAACGCCACCGATGCAGACTGCTTGAACTCGGTAGTCTCGTCCTCATCGGCGGGCTCGCGCGACTCTTTCACCAACTGAGCCCCGAATTTCGTGGACTGGTCGTTTCCGTTTCCGTTACTGAGGGAATCGTTTGCTGTATGATTTTGTTGTTGCTGGGTGGATGACGAATCGCCCGCCTGTGAACCGGTTGACTGCTCCTGCGCGACCGCGCTCGCTAATAGAAGAATCAGGAGAGGAAAGTAAACGCTGAGCGCTCGGCGCGGGCAGATGCAGAAACGGCAAAAGCTGAAGGCTGAAATTATAGACCTCCACCCACTGGAGTCTGTACCGCCGCACTCACCGGCTGCAGCACAGTGCGGACGATCTCAGTGGCTAATCTTCCCGCCTCGGCCTGTAGAGCCGTCTGGGCAGCCGTTTTGTCCTGCTCGATGGCGGCTCGCGCCTGGCTGACTTGTGCCTGGGCCTTGGCCCTAGCCTCCGCCACGGCCGCCGAGCGTGCCTGCAACGCCATCTGCCGACGCTCCTCCTGGCGCTTGAACAGCGCCATTCGCGCTTCTCGCAAGCGCTGCTCGTACTCGGCGGTGCGCGCCTCGGCGGCAGCAATATCAGCGCGCGCCCTCTCGATAGCGCCCTCCGTCTTGCTACGCCGCTCCGCCAGCACCCTGCTCAGAGGCTGGTAGACGACTGCCTTATAGGTTACATACAGCAAGGTGAGCAGAATAATCGTCGGTATGGATCCGAGCAGTAATCCGCCTAGTTGTCTGAGCGTCTCATCCATTTTGTGCGGATAGGACCAGGAGTAAGAGGGCTTCTAAACGCTTAACCCTAACATTATCGGGACTTTAGTGTCAAACGCGATGAATCCGGCCTTGGTAGTGTCCTCCAACGCGCACAGCGGCTCTATCCCTGAGTGCTCAGCCGGGGCAGTAGCTACTGTAGCCATCCAAGCCACTTCACGAGCCATCGTTCGTCACGCAAGCGCGTCCTGCTTTTCGTAGTGTCTTGCATCAGCTTGTAGGCTGACGGGCGAACTCCAGGCCTTCGAGGGTTGCTCGCTCATCGGAGCGTAATCGCGGGCAGGGCCTACCCGGTATGCCAGGCCGGATTTCCTTCTCCTACACCTGTCGAACTTACCAGGGCAAGGGCTGCGCTATATTCGCCAAGCCGTATCCCATGACTGCCATTGCCGCCGCGTTCTCCCGCACATCCCGAGGAACCACCTTGTCCAGCGTATCGGCTGCCGTAT
>QIAR01000105.1:0-14956 GCA_003225595.1 Acidobacteriota bacterium
TGGAGAACTTTTCCGCATTCATGGAAACGGGCTTGCTGCTGCTCACCTGTGTTTGGATTGTCTACGAGGCTGTGAGGCGGATTTTCTATCATCATGTGGAGATTGAGCCCAGCATCGCGGCTTTTATCGTGATGTTCCTGTCGATGTGCGTTGATTACTGGCGCTCGCGAGCTCTGGCAAAAATTGCTGTCAAATACGACAGCCAGGCCTTGGAAGCAGACGCTCTGCATTTTTCCACCGATATCTGGTCGAGCGGAGTTGTCGCTTTGGGCTTGTTCCTGGTGCTGATCGGGCGCAATTACCGCATCGACTGGCTGCGCGACGCTGATCCCATCGCCGCTTTGTTTGTTGCCGGAGTCGTGGTGTATGTGAGCTGGCGGCTCGCGCGTAAGACCATTGACGCTCTTCTCGATGCCGCTCCAACCGGCGTGCGCAACAGGATCATCGATGCGGTTTCCAAAGTCGAGGGCGTACTGGAAATCGATCGCGTACGCATCCGCCGGGCCGGTAACCGCTACTTCGCGGATCTTTCGGTTGGGCTGGCGCGCAACGTAACCTTTCAGCGCTCCGAACAGGTCGCAGACGCGGTCACAACCAGCGTGCACCGCATTCTGCCCGACTCCGATGTGATGGTGCACCCTAGTCCCCGCGCTCAGCGCACTGAAAACATTTTCGACCGCATCCGTGCTGTCGCTACCCGCAATAACCTGAACGTACACGACGTCAGCGTGCAGGACCTCGGCGGACATCTACATGTCGAACAGCATTTGGAATTGGATGAACGGCTCACGCTCAAGGAAGCCCACGATCAGGTCACACTCCTGGAATCGGAAATGCGCGATGATGTCCCAGAGCTCTCGTCGATCCTCACCCACATCGAAAGCGAACCTGCAACCATCGAAACGGGTGATGAAATCGTGCGCGACGCCAGGCTAGAGCGCCGTCTGAAGGCCATTGCATCCGAATTTCCCGAGATTTTGGATATGCATGATGTGCAGATCAAGCGGGTGCGCAATCGCCTTTACGTTTCCTGCCATTGTACTTTGTCAGATGAGCTGCCGCTCTTGCGCGTTCACGACATTTCAACTGCACTCGAGATCCGGTTCAAACAAGATGCGCCGGAGCTGTTCCGAGTGCTGATTCATCCCGAGCCGAGAACGGACAATCGGAGATAGGAGTAACGCTGCCGTCTCGACGGCATGCTTGCGGGTGTCTCACCCGAAATGCCGAGGTCATGATGCCTTCGGAACAGCCGGCAAGATGCCGGAACTACGATCGGAGGACTGATGGTTGAAGCCCGAGCCAGGTGGACAGATCAGGAGCGTTTCCTTGGCATTGCTACCAGTGGCCATGCGATCGTCATCGATGCTGCTACGGAGAAGACCGCCAACAGCCCTATGGAGCTGGTGCTGATCGGGCTCTGTGCATGTACTGCCTCCGACGTAGTCAGCATCCTGCGCAAGAAGCGCGAGCCTTTCACCAGCTTGGAAGTACGTGCCCAGGCGGAACGCCCGCCGAACCCACCGTCCGTTTATACTGAAATTAAGCTGATTTACAGAGTGGGCGGAAAGGTTTCGCGAAAGGCGGTGGAAGATGCCGTCCGGCTCTCGAAAGAGAAGTACTGCTCGGTTTCAGCCATGCTGGAGAAGACCGCCAAGATCGCAGTCGAAATTGAGTATATGGACGAATAGTGCAGCTCGTGAGTTGCGGACGGCCTCAGGCAGCCGTCTCATGTAACCATGAATAAAGCAATCGTCATCTTCACGCAACCAGGGTGACCACCCTGCCAAACACTCAAGGCCTATCTCTCGGAGAGAGGTATCGTTTACGAGGACCGCGACGTCAGCCGTGATCGGAGTGCCGTTCACGACCTTTTCTACAAATATGGAAGCCGTTCCACACCAACTCTTGTCGTTGGGGATGAGGTGATGGTTGGATTTGACCCCGAACGTTTCGACAAGCTGCTTGCCAAATGGAGCGCATCCCGTACGGGGGTACATTTACATTGCCAGCGCAACATTTCTCTGGGGCGTCGCCGCCACCCTCGGCCGTGCTGTCTTCACTGGCCGGCTGTTGCCCTTCGGAGTAGTACTTCGACCCATCGATCCACTCATTCTTTCGCAGAGCCGAACGACCTTCTCTCTTCTAGTGTTGTTGCCGATTCTCGGCGCGGGGCGCGGCTGGAGGAATTTGAAGCTGCCGACGGCGGACCTCGGGAAATGTTTTTTGCTCGGAGTGCTCGGCGTCGCCGCCTCGAATTACTTCTACTACTTCGCTATTCAGAAGACGAATGTTGCTACTGCAATCATCCTGCAGTATACGGCGCCTGTGTGGGTGCTGCTCTACATGATAGCGCGTGGATTCCAGAAGCCGACGCTTCAGCGCATCGCGGCTGTAGGGTTGGTAGTAGCAGGTAGCGCACTTGTGATCGGGGTGATCGGAGCGGGTGGATTCCGGCTGAATCCCATCGGCGTCATTGCCGCGTTGCTGGCGGCATTCTCCTTTGCCTTTTACAACATCGGCGGGCACGGAATTTTGGCGCGTTGCGATCGCTGGAAGGTCCTGCTCTGGACCCTGCTGGCGGCCTCTTTCTTTTGGATTGTGGTCAATCCGCCATGGCAGATTTCCGCGGCGCACTACTCGGGCGGGCAGTGGGTATTTCTGCTCTTCTTCTCGCTGATCTCAGTGCTTGCGCCATTTTCTTTTTACTTCGCCGGCTTACAGCACCTGGAACCCACCCGTGCCGTCGTCGCCAGTTGCCTCGAGCCGGTGTTCTCCATCATCATTGCGGCGATTGTGCTGGGAGAAGTGCTGCGGCCGATTCAGACACTGGGCATTATGATCGTGTTGGCGGCGATCATCTTGGTGCAGATGCCGGATCGCGCGACACGGCAAGAGCCAACGGTAATAGAGCCTATCGAGTAGCTGCCGGAGCGAGAGGTTTCCGCGTTGTTGAGTCGGGCAAACACAAATAGGCGGTCCATGGATCGGCTCACTGAGCCGACCGATTGCGTAAAAAGGAAAAATCAAGAGGAAAACAATGACGGGGTGCGGAGAGATCCAGCCGGCGCGAAAAGGTTTTTACTCTTTTCCGCTAAGCAGAGCTTGCTTGACGAACTTGTAGTGGAGAGCTGCGGGAACGGCAAGAACGACAGCCTGTATTTGCGGGTCATCCAGGACGTCTTCGAACCGAGGAGTAGTTTTCGCTCCGCAAACCTCCTCGGCCTCACGTAGTCGATCTTCGTCAAGGTCACAGACCAGCTCGAGGGCTCCCAAGGCGTGGAAATTCCTAACAAGGTTCTTCCCCCAGTAACCTGATCCGACGACTGCTACCTTCGCATTTCTGGAAGCCACTATTTCCCTCCGAGCTGGTCGGAACTGTGCTTAGTGTGCGTGCTCGATCGATCTCGCAATTGAGGTGACAACCGCCTTTTGCTGCTCTTCCGTCAGTTCGGGGTAGATTGGGAGCGCAAGGACCTCCTGGCAGGTTCGCTCGGCTTCGGGAAAATCCCCTACCCGGTATCCAAGGCCTGCGAACGCCGGTTGAAGATGCAGCGGAGATGGGTAGTAGATTTCCGTTGGGATGCCGGATTCCTGGAGAGTGTTTCGGATCTGCTCGCGGTTTGGGACGTGCACAACGAACTGGTTGTACACATGCTCGAGTTCTGCAGGAGCACTTGGGAGCACAACATCGGATAGCAAACCACACTGCTCAAAAAGAGAACGATAGCGTTGCGCGTTGCGCTGGCGCGCCGCAGTCCATTCCGACAGATGCCGCAGCTTCACCCTCAAAATAGCTGCCTGCAAAGCATCCAATCGGCTGTTCATTCCGAGAAGCTCGTAACAATATTTCTTTCGGCTGCCGTGCACGCGCAAAACCTTGAGGCGGTCCGCTAGAACCGGATCATCAGTGGTGATCATTCCTCCGTCGCCTGCGCCGCCGAGGTTCTTCGATGGGAAAAAACTCAAGCAGCCCATGGTCCCCATACTGCCCACCGTACGCCCACGATACTTTGCTCCGATGGCTTGTGCCGCGTCCTCGATCACAGCGAGCTTGTGAAGTTCGGCGATCTCCAGAATTGGATCCATTTCAGCGGGAAGTCCAAAGAGATGAACGGGCAAAATCGCACGCGTCCGCGACGTGATCGCTGCGGCCAGTGCACTCGCGTTGAGGTTAAAGGTTGCCGAGTCGATGTCTGCAAAGACCGGACGTGCTCCCAACCGCGCGATCGATCCAGCAGTCGCCACGAAAGTAAAAGGCGTCGTCACGACCTCGTCGCCTGGCCCTATGCCAAGGGCCATCAGAGCGAGCAGAAGGGCGTCTGACCCGGAAGCGCACGCAATTGCGAACCGGCAACCGACAAATTCCGCAATCTCATCTTCGAGGGATTCCACCTCGGGCCCGAGAATGAAGTGCTGCGACTCCATCACCAGGCGAATTGCCGCCTCCACCTCATCTCGAATCCCGCGGAACTGCGCGCGGAGATCCAGGAATGTGAAGGGTGAAGCCTCGTCCATCGGTTTGGCTGTCTTGAATCCCATTTCCAAATCTCTAGTCAGATTCACGATTCTCCTAGTCTTATGATCTTATGCGTCAACCTTACAACTACCTGAACCGTGATAGCCATTGTCGAGGTATTCCCATCGACCTAAGTGCCCCTCTCGAATCACTATGCAAGGCATCCAGCGAATAGCCGATTAGTAAATCAGGGAATCCTCTGAAACTTCCATCTGGAGCGGGTTGTAGTTTTTTGCTAGGACGCAACCGTTCCGTGAATCAAAGGCTTACCGAAAAACTCTAGGCTGTGAACGTTCACGATGTTGCCAATCCCCGTGCTCTCGCACCTCACTATTCCAAAAGAATCGTTGAAAATAAAAGTCTTGTTGGCTTCGTTTGGTAATTTGTCTTACCGTTCTGCTGCTCCTGAGCAACTCCAGAAGCCAAGCAAAGCCAGTGTTGAGAACAAGACAGTTCTTGGCTTTGTTTCGTAAAAAGCCTAATTCCTCCTCTCCAAGTTTATATTAAGCGGCGGCGGCACCTTTTCCCCCTTACGCTGCCTTTGCAGACGCTCCAGTTGGTCCATGGCGCGATACAGTTGCCTGTCCAGGTGAGCTTCGTAGCGGAGAAGCTTGTCGGTTGCATCCGCGGGCGGCAAGCTGAAGCTTCGGGCTTCCGCGTCTCGCACGAGCTCCTCGCGCTCCTTCGCGTATCCCTTGAATATGCTAATAGTTTCCAGCTGATGTTCGATCACTGCGAGAACTGCGGCGCTTCTTTTCTCGGCTTCTTTGTCGTCCACAGCTCCAGCGAACTCGCCTTCCCCTATGGCTGCTGGCGCACCGGCGTAGCTACATTGAAGTGCGAACCAGCAGTCCCAAAAGCCGAATTCGCAAAAAATCTACGAGTCTCCGCTGACATATAGCCATCGCGGGTAATCTCAGCCTTCGCCTTCTCCAGGAGTGCATGCAAGTATGCCAATCCAGAGTGATGTGACCGCAGTGTGGTCTGGACACGTTGCATAGCAGCCCACTGCTCGATTAAAGGTATCTTGTCAGCCGGGTTCTCACGACCAAAAAAACCTAATTCCATTTGGGATACGGCCAAGTAAAGATTAACCTTGTCTGAATCCCCCAGGGCGCGGTCCACTCGCATGGTGTCAAGCCGCTTGCGGATTTCTCCGTTCTCGGCACGAATGACACGCGCTTTCCTCCACCAACAGGTGGCAATCGTTTGTACGAGCGATTCCTCGACGACCCCAGCGGGTTCGTAATATTCCCACAGGCTTCCGACCAAGGCATGAAACTCTGCTAGATCCTCTTCGCCATCCCCTGCCGTAATCACGACCTCCCGAGCCAGGAGTCCATGTTTAATCGCGTTACGGGCCACGGTGCGTTTTCCTCGCGCCGTTTTCGGCCCGGTGGAGCGGAGCGCGTTTCTACGGTTGGCCTGGATTCTGCGTTCAGATACCGGCCGCTTACGAGCGGAATTCTCTGGTGACGGTGGGGTTGAGAAATTTTGTGAAGGTTCCTGTAGAGGCATGCAGAATTTCTCCCGACGACTGGATCTTGAAACGATGCTGGTAGGATCCGCGAGACCAGCTCCGCAGCTACCAACTTCTTCCGAACACCGAGATGTGGATCGATGTCCTCTGGTATTTGGATGCGGGAAACCCCGCGGAGAATGCGCAAAAATACGTAAGATCAGTTACGGAAGTTACCTATTCCGTAGCGGCAAGTCCTCAGCACAGAACCTGACTCAAGAGCGTGACGCAGATGGGCTTATTTCTTTGTCTCTCCTGTTAATAGCCAATCAACAGTTTTTCCAAACTCTTGCCTAATTGCCAGCAGCACCGCGGAACCGGGTTCTTTTTCTCCGTTTTCTAGGGCAGAAAGATACCCCTGCGTGACGCCGATCCGGCGCGCGAAATCCGCCTGGGTCATATCGAAACCCCGGAGTTCTCGGATTCGTCGGCCGATTGCATGTAGGTCGATCCGAGCTTTGGTGCGTGACTTTGTTGGCTTGGTCATTTCTTGTGATATAAAATATATCTATAGATATTTATTACTGGTTGCGGATGAGGAAAACCCTATGAAGCCTACCCGAGCTAATTTCGCACAAGAGGCGAGGTTCGCAAAGTCACTATGTGGAGACTTGCCCAAAAGCGCGCTTCGAGCGCTCGAAGCACTAATTCGACAGCACAACATTTCCACGATGAACGGCGATGTCACGTATCTTGGAAATGGGTGGTATGTCACCCATTCCGGCCTTCTAGGAATAGCGCGCCGAAAGCGTTGCGTGGGGATTCAGGTGCGCCCCGCTGTTGAGTTCTGTGATCCGGCTGCTTCGCGTTGGGCCTTCAAAGCAACCGTCTACAAATCTAGAACCTGCAAAGGATTCGTCGGCTTCGGTGATGCGGATCCATCGAATGTGTCCCCGTTGGTTCACGGCGCCGAGATGCGCGTAGCAGAAACGCGGGCAGTGAACCGGGCGCTGCGCAAGGCCTACGGCATTGGCATCTGCTCGGTTGAGGAGCTCGGTTCGCTATCCGAGTCGGCGCAGTCCTCTCGAAAAGCCAAGAAACTCGCTCCCCAGGCCGCAAACGGAAACTACGGTGGCCCCAAGGTTCGCGATCACCTTTGCCAGATCATCCGCCAGCATCAGCTCGATCCCACCCTTGTCAAGTCCTACGCCATCGACTTCTGCGGCACCAAGACCCTGCGCGAAGCCACGCGAGAGCAGGTCGAGAACTTCGTCCAGCACCTGGAGGATTGGGCTGAGAAAGACCGCAACGCCCTGCTCTGCCAGCTCAATAGCTATCTCGGCAGTAAGGAAGGTGCTGCATGAGGCGCCGCATTCAAGGTCTGCACGATGCCGATCAGTCTGCGGCCGTGGAGATACCGGATGGGTTGTTCCTGGTCCGGGTCGACCGCGCTCAGTATCGCTGGCACGGGCAGAAACCTTACTACCTGCTCCGCTTCACGGTCCTCGAGCCCAGGCTATTGGCCGCACGCCCGATTACTGGTCGCGTCTACTGCACCCAGAAAGCCCTCTGGAAACTGACCTGGTTTCTGCGCGACTTTGGCTATGACACTGAACTGCTCGGGCGAGATGAGATTGAGGAGAAGAGTCTCGTTGGACTGCGGGGCGTGGTCAAGATCAGTCATACCGTCGTGAATGGCACTTCCTTGCTCAACCTCGACGGCTTCGCCCCGGCAGGCCAATGGGAAGAACTGTCGGTTAACACTTCTGCAAGCGCTGGCCGCTCGGAGGTAGCCTGATGATCTACAGCTACACTCAGATCAGCCAGTACCTCACCTGTCCACGCCGCTATCGCTACCGCTACCTCGATGGCTGGAAGGAAAAAGACGCTCGCGCCGCCATGCTCTTCGGCCGGGCCTTCGAGAACGCGCTTGCTGCTTTTTTCCGACACGAAGACTCAGCAGCGGCCCTGTTTCGCGAGTGGGCGATCTATCAGGACAGCGGACTGCAATACTCTAACGGCGACACCTGGGACCGCATGCTGCAGCAGGGCATCCAGCTGCTCGACCGTTTTGCCCAGGAAGACCGCGTCCGCATCCGTCAGCCCCGCCGCAGTCTACAGATCAAGTTCACCCGACCCGTTTCCCCTGCGAACGACTTCGTATCCTATGTCGATGCCCTGGGGAAGCTGGATGGGACACGCAGCCTGATCGAGTGGAAGACCACCTCCAGCCGCTACCCAGAGGAGCCCGATGGACTGCTGGCTCTGGATCCGCAACTGATCTGCTACTCCTGGATTACGGGCATTCCCGAAGTCGCCCAGGTGGTCTTCGTCCGCAAGCGACTGGTCGAGGTTCAGTACCTGCACACCACGATCACCGACGAGCAGCGCCAAGAATTCGGCCAACTCGTCGAAGACACCATCCGGCGGATCGAGTCCGCCCAGTTTCTGCGGCACAGTGGCATCCGCTTTCCCCAGAACCCCTGCACCAGCTGTCCCTACGTCGGCCTCTGTCTGGGACGGCACGAACTGGTGGAGAAAAGCGTAATCCGGCGACCGGGAGAGGACCTTGGTTGGCTTGACGAGCTTAATTACTAGGACACCGCCCATGCTGCCCAAGCTCAATCGACGCCGTGCCTTGTTCGTGCTGACCAAGATCAATGAGATCCTTGCTTGGGAGCAACAGACTGAGGCGGAGCGGGACACCAGATTTGTGGAGATGGGAAGATACCTGTGCGAAGTGCGGGCAGGGGAGTACTGGCGGCTGGAGAAGCTGAAATCGTTTGACGAGTTCCTTGAAAGGCGGTTTCCGGAATCGCGGAGGAAGGCCTACTACTTGATGTCAATCCACGAACACCTGCCGCCACAGGCAAGGAGAGACTTGAAAGAGGTGGGATGGACCAAGGGGTTAGAGTTGGCGAAGCTGGCGCGGGCGGAGGGTGAGCGGTTCGATTGTGCAACCTGGTTGCACAAGGCCAGATCGATGCCGAAGGATCAGTTCAAGTCGGAGGTAGACAGGGAGCTGACGGGACGGGAGACAGAACTATGGGAGATTATCTACTTCAAACTGTATAAGAGCCAGATTCCCGTGATCGAGCAGGCCCTAGAAACAGCCGCCTTAATGCTGGGAAGTGACAAGTCGCGAGGCTACTGCCTAGAAATGATCTGCGCGGACTTTCTGGCGGGAGCGAACCTGGAGAACGGCAATCCAGAGGTGTTATTGCAATCGATCTCGCGGTACTTCAAGTTCCTGCCGGTTCCACAGAGGCAGGTATTCCTTGCACAGCTGAATCAGAAGGCTTCATGAACCGAATTTGTCCGAAGCGTCCTTGCCTTCGGCTCGATCCCGAATCATACAAGCAGCTGTGCCTACAAGTCTTTCAGCGAGACGGATGGAAATGTCAGTATTGTGGCGGTATGAACCAGCTTCAAGTTCATCACAAAGAATTTCGCAGTCGGTGTGGGCATGACTCCGAAGGAAACCTCATAACACTCTGTGCTGATTGTCATCGGTCATTGCACCAAGGTTAGTTCTAGGATTTCCTGGCGGTGCGAGTTTCGAGTTTTAGATCTTCTGAGCGCTACTGGGAGGACCGCAAGAAACCGAGCGATGTGTGTATGTGCGGATTGACTGAGACTCAGCCAAGAAGGTGCCTGCCTCGGGGTAGACCCTCGAGGACGATTCGAATTCCTCCTGAAGGTCCAGCGCTACCCTGGAGAACGTGAGGGCGAGTCGTTGTTGCCGGGAATGGCGATCCAAAGCTGGAGCAGTTTCTCAATGGAAAGATCGAGAAAATTGGAAATGATGTGGTCGGCGCCAGCCCGACGCAGGGCCTCCATTCGGCCGTTGCTGGTCACGCCAAAACATCGCATTCCGGCTGACTTGGCCCCCTGAACCCCGCACGGAGCATCTTCCAGCACAAGTAATTCATCTGGGGATAAATTCATGCGCTGGGCCGCGAGTCGATAGACAGCGGGATCTGGTTTGCCGGCAGTTACGTCATCTCCGGTGACCATCGTGACGAATTTGTTGTCCAGCTTCAGACGCTGCAAGGTTCCCCAGGTTCGGGAAGAACTCGCGGAAGTAGCGATGCTGGCTTGCATGCCTGCGGCTTCCAGTGTCTCGAGAAAAGGCTGGATCCCCGGGATCAGTTGAACGTCCTTGAAGTTCTCCTGAAAGAACTCGTCTTTTTGCTGACCATACTCCTTTACGGTTTCCGCAGGTAAATTGCCCAGAAAGTATCGCAAGATCTCTTCGCGGCGCCGACCCTCCAGGATGAAGTCAAGCTGGTCGTCGTGTATGTCTCTTCCAAGAGTGGCGAGAAACCTACGCCAGGCCTGCCTATGAACCGGGTGGCTGTCAATCAGCACACCATCCATATCAAAGATGACTCCCTTAAGCATTGATCGGAGAGTACTCCTAAAGGCCCGGCCAGGTGGCCTGAGCTCTTTGGTAATTGTCCATTGTACCTATATCGATAAGATAGTCAGAAATCGGGTAAGCTAGCATTTTGCCGACCAACTGCGGAAGAACATCAAAGCCGATGTCCACCGGCTGCTTGCGTGGAATAGCATCAAGCAGTGCTGGAGTGCTGATCAGAAGCCCTGCAAACGCAAGATTACTGCTGGGATGAGTCGGTTTCTCGATGAATTCACGGACGATGCCATCTTCCGCGACATCGACTATCCCACAACGAGTAGGATCACGAACCGAGTAGACGCCCAGGGTTGCTACCGGTTTCCTCGACCGTTGCATTTGTAGCATGCCGGCGAGATCCGCTCGGTGCAGTACATCAGCATAAAAAACCCAGAAGAGGTTCTCTGAAACGACCCATTCACGGTTCGCGAGCAGCGTTCCGGCACTTCCCAGCAGCTCCGTTTCTTCCACCACATGAACTTTGGTGCCGTTTTGATATTTTCGGAGGAAGTCCCGTACCATCTCAGCATGGGCGTGGATGTTGACGAGTACTTCGTCAATATCGAAGCGGTGAAATAACTCCAGCCAGATCTGGAGCATGGGCTTGCCGCGCACCAAAAGAAGACACTTAGGTATCTTATCGGTTAAAGGCCGCAACCGTGTCCCATGACCAGCGGCCAGGAGGAATGCCTTCAAAACAAGCTCCTCATTTTAGGCAGCGCAACGGCGGCTATTTCCTGGAAGCAGCGGCAGCCGAGGAGGCCGGAAGAAAAATCCAGCGGGAACCGCCTCGTTCGTCACCATCTATAAAGGGATCATTTACGATCACCTGTGCGCCCTGCATATCAAAACCGAAGGCCATCTCCTGAACACCTTCCGTCAATAACGCCTCACGCACAGCCGCCTGGCGATCTTTTTCGCAATAAAGCAGCAGAAAACCGCCACCCCCTGCACCGGTGATTTTGCCACCAATTGCCCCATGGTGGCGAGCAAGAGCGTATAGCTGATCGATGCGCGGTGTTGAAATCTTGCTAGAGATCCTCCGCTTGGCCTGCCAACCTTCGTCCAGGAGTTCTCCAAACCCGCGGAGCTGTCCACGCTCCAGGGCCTGTCGCATTTGAGCTGCCAAAGCTTTGACTCTGTGCAGAGCATCTATCGTCGAAGTAGAGTGCGCCCTGGTGGAATTTTCCTGTTCACGCAAAATAGTCCAGGAGTGGTGGGCTGAGCCAGCAAAGAAGAGCATCAGCTTTGATTGAAGTTCGCCCAAGGCGACAATGCCCAAATCCAGAGGCTCCACTTGAGCGCTTCCGTCCGGGTGAAATGAGATGTAATTCAACCCGCCAAAAGCGGCAGCGTATTCGTCCTGTTTGCCAATGTGCTTTCCGAGGATGTCACGCGCAATATGAAAGGCCTGCTCAGCGAGATCGTACTTTGACAGCGGCCTGTGCAAGTAGTTGGTGAGAGTCTTCAGAATGTTCACACAGACGCTGGCAGACGATCCCAGGCCCGTACCCGGAGGTATTTCGGACGCTAAAAACAAATCAACCGAAATGTTACAGCCCACCTCCTTCAGGACAGCCAGCGGTATTTCCAATTCGCGGCCCTGAAGGGCCATGTTGGCGATATCGCCCCAGGTCTCAAAAACCCGCAAGTCCGAGGAGATCACCTGAATTCGGCCATCGTTTCGTGTGCCCAGAATAGTATAGAAATACTTGTTGATCGCAACGCTCAGGACAGCGCCGCCAAATTGCTCGTAATATGCGGGTAGATCGGTCCCCCCGCCCCCGAAACTAATCCGCACTGGACTGCGTACTATGAGCACTTGGCAATGTCCCCTCTAACAAGTTGTCGGTTGTGCTTTCGGCTTCTTCCGTGTTGGGCGTGCTCAGGCCGCGAAGTCGGAGCAGTCTACCCACAAGAGTCCAGACCGTCTGTAATAGCAAGGAAATGTCCAGGAAGGGCGAAGGATGGAGCATGTACTGCAGGTCAAACCGGGCCTTCTCTTCCGACGAATGCTGCTGCCTTAACCCGTACACTTGCGCCAGTCCGGTCATCCCTGGCTTGACGTTGAGGCGCTGCCGCTGCCAATCGGAGTAGTGCTTTACACGCTCGGGCGACTCGGGCCGGGGGCCAACCAAGCTCATTTCCCCACGCAAGACGTTCCACAGCTGCGGCAATTCAGTAATGCTCAGTTGCTGTAGGACCAGTTCGTAACTTGGCAATGCTTTGCAGTCGCGGTCGGAATTCAGCCGACACATCCAAAACAGCTTACCGAACTGCCCGCACCGAAGTTCACGGCAGAAGAGTCCGCCTTGTTTGCGGATCATTGCCAATGCACCAATGGCGATGATCGGGAGAGAAAGGAGCAGAAGTACGAAGCCTAAGGTGACATCCAAGCCGAGTTTCCACGCTGCATTTGCGAAGTTCCCATTTGCCTCGTGCAAGCGTACTACTGGCAAGCCGCCGATGTCTAGAAGCTCCGGTTTTGACAAATAAAGCTCGTAAGGGTGAGGAACTACGCTTACGCCGATCCCCTCTCGACGGCAGCGCGTAGCCAAATTCATAACCTCAGGAAGCCCCGGTCGGGACAGAGTTATGATCACTTCATCGACCCGCTCGTCACGCAGAAGATCGATGACTCCCAAGGTCCGCACCGTCGTTGCCGCGCCCGCAACTCCCGGCATCCGGCTGTCGAACGAAGTATCTGCAGAACAAAGGAAACCGACGACCTGGCACAGCATCTCGGGATGACGTTCGATTTTGCTCGCCATCTCACGCGCCACCGGACCATTCCCCACAATGACTACGCGGCGCACCGCTCCAATAACATACTTCGAGCCCAGAATTGCATGCACGAAGTAGCGGATCATCACAAATCCGACGAATAGGAGGAAACCGAAGTAAGCCAACGTCAACCGGGAGACAAAATCACGCGCCAGGTAGGCCCCTGCCAACAGAACCATGATCAAGAAACAAACGGCGAGGAAGAGCTGTGAAAGGATCGCGGGCAGGTGCCACCCTCGTCGAAAGCCGTCCAGTTTTGTCCACGAGAATATGACGGTCCACAGGCCAAGGGCGCCGAGCAGGAGTGGAGTGAACGCTAGAAACGACTCCCCTGCCGGTCCATACCACGTGATTCCATATCGCAGAAAGTACGCCAGGACCATGGCGATTAACGTCCAAATAAGATCCGCAGCGAGAATCCAGTGTTGAAGGCTTTGCTTCTTCAAAATGTGCTCTTAGTTGCCGGGACTTTTCGTCATTCCAGAATGCTGGATCATACGGAGTGCAGCATTTCCAAAAGTGGAAAACACGCAAGCTATCCTACAGCTTGAGTTTCTGACAAGTACCTGTCATGGTGATGGCAAGGGCTGGGATCTTAAGTAAGTCAGCCAATCAACCTGGCTTTAGAATGCACTTAACATGCACTTTGTAATATTATGAATCGCAAGCATGCGCGGGCGCAGCAGATGCGAGTTGAGAGATCTGGTTCCGCACCACGCTAAAGACGCAATGACTGATACTTAGATGCAAATCTTCGATGACCTGCATGTTCTCCGATGGTACCACCACACAGAGGTCGCACAATGCCTTCATCTTTCCACCCTGATAACCCGTGAGGCCAATGTTGTAGGCTCCAGCTTCCCGTCCTACCTGTAGGCCATTCAGCACATTAGGCGAATTCCCACCCCCGCTTATCGCAAACGCAACGTCACCCGGCTGGATAAAATTGCGGATCTGCTCGGCAAAAATATCTTCGTACCGCGAATCATTGGCCCATGCGGTCATAAGGGGTACATTGTCGGTCAGCGAGAGTACACGGAAACGCCCCGTACCGTTCACTGCGGTCCCTTTTCCAAGGTCGCACGCAAGATGCGAAGCCAGTGCTGCGCTACCACCATTCCCGAAGAGGAATACCGCCCGATGCTCCTGATACGTCTGCAAGAGAACCCTGGCGACTTCATCGATAGCCGGATGAGGCAGGTGCTGCAAGGTCCTGGAGAGTCCACGGAAGTAGGTCTCCGCACCATCGATCTCGGTTAATGCTGGACAACACCCTCCCACAGACAATCGTTGCGGTGAACTTGTCATTGGAATTGTCGCTCCTGCATTCTGTCGATGTTCTTGTGAAATTCCCAGGCAGTCCGAACGATGTTTCTCAGGTCCGAGTGATTCGGTTTCCAACCGAATGTTCGCATGAGCTTTTCGGGACTCGCGCATAACACTGCCGGATCTCCCGGACGCCTTCCGGCCGCGCGCGTCTGAATACGGCAGCCGGTTACGTCCTCGGCCACCTGAAGTACTTCTTTCACCGAATGAGTCTTGCCAGTCCCAATGTTGAAGGCCGTCATTCCCGGCGTATCCAGCAGTCGCATGGTGCGGATGTGTGCCTCGGCGATGTCGAGCACATGTACGTAATCGCGGAGGCATGTGCCGTCTGGCGTCGGATAGTCGGTCCCGAAAATCTTGAATGCTTCCAGTTCACCAGATGCTGCCTGGAGCAGCAGTGGGACAATGTGGGTCTCAGGGTCGTGGCGCTCTCCCATCCCACCCCATGCGC
>QIAR01000105.1:14973-15538 GCA_003225595.1 Acidobacteriota bacterium
GTGATGCCCCAACCGTACGCATGCGCATACCAGGCGAGAATTCGTTCAAACATAAGCTTTGTTTCACCATAGGAATTTACGGGCTCCTTGCGGTGATCTTCCACGATTGGTAGTACCTCAGGGTCGCCGTACACGGCGGCCGATGAGGAGAAGACGAACCTGCGGACGTTGGCATGGCGCAGTTCTTCGAGCAGGAGAATGCCGGATGCTACATTCGAATCGAAAAACAAGCCTGGATTGCTCACAGACTCCGGAACCAGTGCCTTGGCGGCAAAATGGAATACCATATCCACAGGATGTCCAGACAATATCCGGCGGATCCTCCGTTGGTCTCGAATGTCGGTTTGATAGAAGAGGACGCCGAGTGGCACTACCTCCTTGTATCCCGTGGAGAGATCGTCAATGACAACAACGGAATGGCCATGCTCAACAAGCCGAGCACAGCATATGGATCCGATGTAGCCGGCACCGCCTGTTACTAGAATGTTGGCCATTGCTAAAGAGCACCTTCTCCTTTCAGAACTTTCCACGGCGTTTGAGACAGGATGCGCAGATCCAGTTTGAG
>QIAR01000105.1:15552-15749 GCA_003225595.1 Acidobacteriota bacterium
ATCCGACGTTTTGTCTGCCCTGCACCTGCCAATATCCGGTGAGTCCGGGCTTCACGGAAAGCAAGAGCTGTTGGTATTCGCCATACTTCTTCAGTTCGGGCGCTGTGATCATGCGGGGACCAACTAGGCTCATCTGTCCAAGGAGAACATTGAATAATTGGGGCAGTTCGTCCAGGCTGTGCCTGCGCAACCTGGAG
>QIAR01000453.1 GCA_003225595.1 Acidobacteriota bacterium
CACTTGCGTTTGCAGTTGGACCATTTCCTTGTTCGCGCCCCAAGCGGGGGTTGCGCTCAACCAATAAGCGGCGAACAGGACAAGAGTAGTCAGAGGTCGAATAGTGAAAGATGGTTGGATTTTCATATTCAATTCCGTTGGATGCCAAAAGTCTCCCGAGTGTCCAGCCTGAGGTAAAGGTCGGTGCAGGCTCCCGGCACCACTTCGAGCTGCTAGCTGCGACCTAGTTAACCTGCCATAAGAAGCGACGGGCATCCAACACGCACGCCCGCCGCCCGAGAGCGACCTATTTCTGATACACGAAGTGAGCACGACGGTTCTGCTGCCAGCACCCTTCCGTGTGCTCGTTGCAGAATGGCTTCTCCTTGCCGTAGCTGATCGTCTTGATGCGATTGGCGCTCACCCCGGCTTGCGTCAGCGCACTCCTCACTGCTTCGGCGCGGCTGGTGCCGAGTGCCAGGTTGTACTCAGTGGAACCGCGCTCGTCGCAGTGTCCCTCAACCGTGAATTGAATATTCGAGTGCTGGCTGAGGAACTGAGCATCTCCTTGCAGCGCTGACCGCTGATCCGGACGGATATCGGCTTTGTCATAATCGAAGAAGATGTCCTTGACGCTTTGCGAGAACAATTCCTCTTCGGTCGCCGAGGGTGCAGCGGCTTCCGGTGGCGGCCCACTCACCGTAACGCGTGCCGTCGCCTCTTGGGTCCCACCTGCGCCTTTTGCGACGAGGTGATAAGTGGTCGAATCAGTAGGCGTCACCTGTTGTGAGCCACTGGGTTTGACTGCCCCAATGCCGTCGACCGTGACATCCGTCGCGTTCGTAGTCTCCCAAGTCAGGGTCGTCGGCTGGCCCTTCTGGACGGTGTTCGGATTTGCCGAAATCGAAGCCGTAGGTGCCGGCGGTGGGGGTGGCGGTGGTGGCGGCGGTGGTGCCACTTTCTTCTTACAGGCGCCCAGCATCAGGATGGCGCCCAGCGCAAACACGAGCGTGATCCACTTCATCTTCGGCTGCTTCACATTCTCCTCCGTGCGGAATCGCGTGCCCCTTGCCTGTGGCGCGCAGTTAACGTCAATAGCGGCGCGGGTCAATTTCTCCGTGACCGCCGGATTTGAATCAGAACTCATGTCGGATTCGACGATTTTCGACTCAGCCAATTATTTCCAACTCCAATTGGGTTGCGTGTTGTTGCCAGTAAAGGTCAACTGCTGAACTTTGGTGCCGTCCGCCAGCATGGTCCAGATCTGCTCGCTGCCGGAACGGCTGGACTGAAACACAATGTGCCTCCCATCCGGTGACCACGACGGAAAGTCATTGCGGCCGCCATCATGGCTCAATTGCACCCACTGTTTGCTGGCAATGTCCATCAGGTAAAGATCATTTGCACCCGGCATGCCAGGGCCGTATTTGCGCATCCAGGAAAACGCCAGAAACTGGCCATTGGGTGACCATGTCGGAGAGACGGCGTAACCCTGATCCGTCATGCGCTGTACGTTCGTGCCGTCAGCTTCCATCGTGTAAATCTGTGGCAGCCCGGTGCGCCCGCTCACGAATGCCAGTTGCGCGCCAGTCTTGCGATTCCACGTGGGGGATACGTCGGGCCCTTTTCCAGCAGTCAGGCGCTTGGGATTTCCGCCAGAGGAGTCGACGACATATATCTCCGACTCACCCGTGCGTGAGCCAGAGAACGCCAGCTTGGTACCATCCGGGGACCACGCCGGTGAAAGATTTGTCCCGCCAAAGCGCGGAAACGTCACCGACCGACCGAGCTCCAGCGAATACATCATGATCTCCCAGCCGGTCTTGGTCAGCGAACTGAAAGCCAGCCGGGAACCGTCAGGGGAAATACGCGGCGAAAGCGAAATTGATCCCAGGTGAGTGATCGGGTGTTGATTCGAGCCGTCGTAATCCATCGCCCATATTTCTTTATGCCCGGCACGGCTGCTGACAAAATAGATCTTGCTCTCTGCTACTCCCTGAATACCGCCACCTAAACGGAAGATGATCTCGTCGGCAAATTTATGTGCGATCAGGCGGGCGGAATCGGTCGTGGCCGTATCGGTGTACTGTTTGCCCAATACCTGCGGAGAAGTCGGGTTCTTTACGTCGTACAGCCAGCCCTGCACGGTTACGCTGTTTCCGCCGACCCCAAGGTTGCCGAAGGCCAGCATGGAAGCGTTTGCCGGGGGGGAGCTCCAGACCTCGAACTTGATTTCCGAGGGCTGGCCGGGTACTTCAAGGGGATTGAAACTTTTGGAGACCAGGTCGAAGATGCCGGCGTTATCCAGATCGTTCCACAAGGTATCGTTGAAAGCTTTGAGCAGGTCGATATTTTTTGGATCTGGCGTGGAGGGCTTGAAGTCCGGAACTGCCAATCTGACCTTCTCGACCCCCAGGCCGGTGCCGGTACGGATCCAGTCCTGCTGCGCGAAACAAGGGAACCCGAACATCAGAAGGCCCATTAGGACCAGCAAAGGCGCCTTGATGCGGTCAATTGGGGAGAAGACAGCAACCCTACGCAAACCTATCGTGTTACGAGACATACCCGATTTCACATTACTCTTGGTCATACCCGTGCCCGTTCTCTCTCCCAGTTCGCCGCTTACAAAAATTGTTGCCGCTAAACTGATGACCGAAAGCTGAGAGCTGACAACTCCCAGCTACCTCTTGTAATCAAACCAGAACTCCACTGAGACCTTGCCGCCGGAATAGTCCGGAGGCAGGGGCCCAAATGTATCAATTCGCTGGATCGCGCGCACCGCCGACTGGTCCAAAGATGGCACACCGCTCGATTGCTCAACCCGCACGTTCGATGGCTGCCCGGAACGCGTAATGTCAAATGTCAGATAGACCCGTTGCGACTCGCTCACGCGCGGGTCGACCTCGTACTTCAGCCAGTTTTCTGATACTTTCTGCTGCACCACCCGCACGTACCAGGCATAGCGCGTGCCGAAATCGCCTCCGCCGCCAGTGAATCCGAACCCCCCCTTGGCTCCGCCCGCGCTGAATGTGCCATAGGGTCCGCTGACCGGACCTCCCTGCCCGAAGGGAACCACGTTGCTCGCTTCCTCGACCGGCTCTGCAGGCTGCGGCTTGGGGCGGCTGGCGCTGGTTACAGGTTTCGGCTTCTTTTTCGCTTCCTTATCCGGGATCGGTATAGCTTCGGGTTCCGGCGGTTTGACTTCCGGCAACGGCAAAGATTGCGTCAAACCTCTCGACTCGTTCGCAAGGACGTTTTTCGTCTCGACCGGGCTGGCGGGCAAGGGAACAGTAGTCACCAGAGTGGCGCCCATTGCCTGTCCGCCTCCTCCTGCGCCCCAGCCTTCGCCACGGCTGCTGTGGGCGAAGGCACCGTAGCCGATGACGAATGCCGCGAAAGCCAGGTGCAACGCCACCGACCACGCCAGCCGGCGGCCCCAGTTTTCGTGCTCGAGAAAGATGTCAGCGTTGGCTACCATTGCGTTGGAGCGGTTGGGTCACGATACTTACGTTGCTGATGCCGGCCTGTTTCACCGCGTCCATCACCGTAGCGAAAGCGCCGAACGGCACATCCTCGTCAGATCGCAAGAAGATGGACTGGTGTTGCGGGTCGCGAATCCTCTTGCGCAGCTTGCTCCCGATCTCATTGATATTGACCGGATCGTTGCCCAGGAATACGCGCTGGCTTTTATCAATCGTGATTACCAGCCGCTCTTCCGTGATCTCCTTCACCGTACGCGTCTTGGGCACATTGACTTCGATACCCGACTGCAACACCGGCGCGGTGACCATAAAAATAATCAGCAGCACGAGAACCACATCCACCAGAGGCGTGATGTTGATATCGGAGAGCGACGTCTGAGTGCGTCCGTTGGGAGCGGTGAACGCCATTACCGCCGGACCTCCGCGCTGTCCATCGTCATACGAGCAAGGGGTTGCTGGCGGTCGACGGCGTTCAGCATCTCGAGTGCGAAGTCATCGCCGCGCGCGGCAAATTCACGAATGGAACCACCGATCAGGTTGTAGGCAATGACAGCAGGGATGGCCGCCGCGAGGCCCGCGGCAGTTGTAATCAAAGCCTCCGAGATTCCGGGGGCCACTGCGCGCAAGGTGGCCGCGCCCGCCGTGCCCAGCCCGTGGAAGGCATCAATAATGCCCCACACTGTCCCGAACAGACCCACAAATGGAGTGACCGCACCTGTGATCGCTAACCAGGGCATGCTCCGCTCGAACCGGGTGAGCTCCTCCGAGGCGGCGATCTGCATGGCGCGCTGGATCGCCATCGGGTTTCTTACAACCCCGGTCGGGTTGCCCACCTGGCGCTTGTATTCTTCGAATCCGCCTTCGAATATGCCCACCAGTGGACTCGGCCG
>QIAR01000454.1 GCA_003225595.1 Acidobacteriota bacterium
ATTCACTAGCCGGTTCAAAATCCTCTTTGGATGTCAGATACGATAAAGGCGTTGACCGCGGTCCTGGCGTATCCGATCGAACAGCTCGGCACGATCCATCGCGATGAGCCGGAGCCAGCCGTTTCGCGCGCCCCCTAGCTGGCATGCACCACCTCGGAACCTTGCTGCAGCACTCCTTCTCCAACCAACCAGTCCGCCATGCGCCCCACGTTGTCTTCGGCAGTATCGAGACGAATACCCGCTCTTATTTCCTCATAGTGCTCGGTCACATATACCAGCTTGGCACACATATCGGCAGCGTCCGTGTCCTCGTAGGTGATTACACTGGCGGGACGTCTGCCATTCTCGCTCGCCACAACCGGCACTCTCAAAGCAAGAGATTCCAACACGGATGCGGCGACGCCATCGCATGCTGGCGTTCGTAAATAAGCAGAGCAACGTACCATGAGTGTGAGAAATTCATCGTGCGTCAGATTCCCGAGCAATAGGAGCGCGGACTGCTCTTCCTTTGTCCAACCGCGAAGGAATTTTTGCGCCCCGGGCAACTCTTTCGCCGGGAACCCCAGCCAGATGAACCCCCCGTCCGGATACTTCTGCCGATACAACCGTATGCAATCACGGACTACCTCGAGACGGTACTCGGGGCGAAATGAAACATAGGAAAAGAACAACGGGCGGTGCTTCGCAAGGAACTCGTTAATTTCATCTGCCAGTCGCATCGGTGTGAAGTTCAGATACTGGCTGGAGAACGTGGCGATCGCACTCACCTTCTCGGGGGGAATTCCATAGCTCTCGATAGCTTGTTTTATCTCGCCGCTATCACAGGCGATTTTTCCCGCTAACAGAAAAAGAAGTCGGAATGCATGGTGGAGTTTCCATGAGTCATGGCGGGGAAAGTAGCCCTGCGAAAGGCCTCCGTGGAATGTCAGCCGGGCTGGTCGAAAGGCGATGCGCCCGGCGAATGCCGCTGTCAACGCCAGCAAATATCCCTTCTTTGACATTCCGTTGACGTGCACATTCAACCGGTAACCACATAATGCGTGGCTCATGATTTTCTGCAAATAGTCCCATCCGTCTTGCACATCGATGTAAGCCGGATCCTTGACTGTGTGGTTCTCATTGATCTTGAGAACGTCACAAACATGGCCTCGCCGGCGCAGCTCATCTGTGACCAGCTTCGTCTGAATCGCCCAGCCGCACATCGGTGGCGGATAGTTGCCGATCTGCAGGATTTTCGCTTGGTTCCTCAACTTCGCTCCCGAGTCAATTGCACGACTGCACTTCGACATCCCAAATGTCCTAGGTATTACTCCGCGTATTTCCATTCTAGACGCCCAAGAGACGCAAGTCTCTGGCACCGCTGGGAAGCGATTGAAAATAAGGTATTTAGTTTGGGCGCCAAAGTGGCGCCTCAGCTTGACGCGCGCTCTCTGTGATCGAGGAGTTCTGTGTAGAGTGCGTCAATGTCACTGACCAGTTTCTCGAAACTGAAATTGGCCCGCAAGTATTCTTGCCCCGCAATAGCTAGCTTGCAAGCCAAGCGCTCATCTTCCAACAGACGGATCAGTGCCGCTGCCAAAGCCTCGGAATCCTGCGCGGGCACCAGCAAGCCAGTCACTTCGTCTTGAATGACCTCCAAATTTCCTCCCACGCTACTGGCAACTGTGGGACGGCCGGCTGCCAGGTATTCCAAAACCGCGTTGGGCATACCCTCGGACCTGGAGGGCAGAACCGCAATATCACAGGCCGCAAGCACATCCGGAATATCGCTGCGTCGACCCAGAAATACGAAGTTTTTCTGAAGGTTCAATACCTTTACGCGACGTTCGAAATCCCCCTGCAGCGGGCCTTCCCCCACCAGCACAAAACGTGTTTGTGGAAATCTGCTGATCACTTTCGGAGCCGCGGCAATCAGCCAGGGGTGCCCTTTCACGTCACTGCGCATGTTCCCGACCAGAACTATAAGTTTGTCCCGGCCGGCTCCTGCGAACAAGCGTTCGCGGTCGCGCATGGCAGTTCGAAAGCGTTGCACATCCACACCATTGTGAATAACACGAACCTTCCCCGGTGGGAAGCCTGCATCCTGAATCAGGCCGTCGCGAATAGGAGCAGCATTGGTCAGAATCGCTGATGACAGGTTCTGCAGGCAGCGTAAGAAGCGCCCACGGCGCGATTTGTACCATTTGTCATGGGACAGGTCTCTCTGGCTGCAGATAACAGCGGGAACCCGGGCCATTTTTGCGGCAGGAATTCCCATCAGGTTCGACCAGAGATCGTGGGTATGCACTATGTCGTAACCACCGCGATGCAAGAAGAATGTTAAGCGCAGCAATTGTTTCAACCCATTCAGGGAATCAATTCCGCCAGTGGGATGAAACTCAATCACGTGCACTGCGGAACCATCCATTTTGGCCAAAAGCGGCCCTTCCTTGCGCAAACAACCCAGGGTGACCTCGTATCGTGCGGAATCCAGGCGGCATGCGAGTTCTACCGCCTGAGTCTCAGTCCCACCGAAGTGAAACGAATCCACCAGAAAAAAAACGCGCCGTTTGGTCTGACCCTGAACCATGCTCTCCGTTACTTGTTGTTCGGCATCACGCCCGTAACTTTCCAACTAACGCACTCTCGTGTTTAATAACTCACTGGTACATCGCGCCAGCGGGCAATTCTAGAAAGCATAAGTGATCCTTATGAGCAGGTCTATCAGCATCTTCGGTCTGGGATATGTGGGCTCGGTGACCGCCGCCTGCCTGGCCCACAAAGGCTACTCGGTTATCGGAGTAGATCTCAGTCCGGCGAAAGTTGAACTGCTGAAATCCGGACGCAGCCCGATTGTTGAGCCACGCATGAGCGAACTGGTGACTGCTTGCCATCAGGATTGCAGACTACAGGCGACCACCGACTCGGCAGCCGCGGTTATGAACAGCGAGATCTCATTTCTTTGTGTAGGCACTCCCAGCCTGCGCAGTGGCAAGCTCGACCTGGGGCATATCAGTCCTGTTTGCGAAGAAATCGGCCGGACACTGGCCAGAAAAGATTCTTTTCACCTGGTCGTGCTGCGCAGCACGGTGCTGCCCGGGACAGCAGTGACCATCGTGATTCCAACCCTAGAGAAAGCGAGTGGCAAGCGCATGGGCAAAGACTTCGGGGTATGCGTGAATCCCGAATTCATGCGCGAGGGCACCGCCGTAGCAGACTTCCTCGATCCCGCAATGACCATCATCGGAGCGGCCGACTCCAGGCATGCGTCTCTGCTGCGTGAACTCTACTCGTGGGCGCCAGGCCGCATTTTTGAGACATCGTTCACCTCGGCAGAAATGGTGAAGTATGTCTGCAACGCCTGGCATGCACTCAAAGTTAGCTTCAGCAATGAAGTCGGTGCCCTGGCCAAGCAACTCGACGTCGATGCGGAAGCAGTAATGGAAATCTTCGCTGCCGATACCAAATTGAATATTTCGTCCAGTTACTTGAAGCCAGGCTTTGCCTTCGGCGGTTCGTGCTTACCCAAGGACGTGCGTGCCCTGATTTACCGCGCCAAGGAACTCGATCTTAAGCTGCCGCTCTTCGACGCCATTATTCCCAGCAATCAGGAACACCTCGAGCGCGCAGTGGAGATGGTTCTGCACAGCGGAAAAAAGAAAATCGCCATATTGGGGCTGAGCTTCAAGGCAGCCACCGACGACCTGCGCGAGAGCCCACAGGTACAACTTGTGAAACGCCTGCTCGGCGAAGGGCGCCAGATCTACATCTGGGATGACAATGTCTCTCTGGGCCGCCTCATCGGGTCAAATCGCCAATACATCGAAGAAGTCATTCCTCATATTGGTTCCTTGCTGTGTAACGATCTGGCGCAAGTAGTGCGGGAGGCGGAGGTTGTAGTGATCAGCACGCGCGGTATTAAGAAGGAA
>QIAR01000492.1 GCA_003225595.1 Acidobacteriota bacterium
CCCGAGCAGCAATGCGGCTTGCGGCTCCTCCTCAAGAGCGCTGCTATATATTTCAAGTACCGTTTCGACCGCGATGCGGCTCGCTTCCTGGCCACCTTCGTATCCGCCCATGCCGTCGGCCACGATGGCCACCCTGCCTTTGCGGCGGAACTCTTCTTCGTTTTCGGGCTCCCAATAGGAATAGTAGTCTTCGTTGTTTTCTCGATGGCAGCCTATATCCGTCAGGCTGGCTATCTCAATCCCCGGCCGAATCCGCATTCGTCCTCGCTCATTGATATCGATACGGGCTTGTGTCCGGCTCACCTTCTCATCGAACAATGCTCTCCACCTGTGCCTCAAAGTTGCCACGTCCGAAAAGAGTTGGAGCCCGCCGGAAGAATGGCGCGAAGCGGGGAAATCTCCGCGCCTCGGAAATCTGAATTTGGATGCTCTGGTTGGAGCAACGCACTACAGATCACACGAGCGGACAGATTATATAACCTGACCGGTATTTGCGTCGCAGGAGGGGCGTTCGGCTGTCCGGCTGAGTTTGAGCCCGGCTATTTCCGATCATCCTAGCCACTGCGGATTGTGATATGTACCGTCGAACTGGTGGCTGGTCTTGTAAAGTTCGTATTGCCCATTCTGGGCGGCTTTGGCGGTCTTCGCCAGCAGACTTGCCAGTTCTGCCTCGCTCATGGGGCGAAACGTGCGCGCCGCTTTCAGCGCCTGCTCGAGAATCGGAATGGAATCGCAGCCCGTGATGACCACACTTGTTGGCAGGTTCATGGCGTAATGCAGGCACTCGACCGGGGTCACCGTCTTGCTGTTCAGGATCAAATGATCGCCCATCGGTTTCATTCCCAGAACGCCGATCTCATGTTTCACCAGGACCGGAAGCACCTTGTTCTCGAAGCTGTTGTAGTGGGCATCCATCACGTTTAATGGCATCTGCACGGTATCGAATTTGAACTGGTGGGCGAACGCCATGTCTAGCATCTTGAGATGAATGTCGGGACTCTTGTGTCCGGTGAAGCCGATGCGGCGAATCTTCCCTGATTTCTTTGCTTCCAGTGCAGCTTCCATGCCGCCACCTGGTGCAAAAATCCGATCCGGATCTGACTCGCGAATGATTTCGTGAAATTGCAAGAGATCGATGTGATCGGTTTGCAGACGCCGCAGTGACTCTTCAATCTGCTTTGCCGCCGTTTTCTTGTCACGTCCATCGATTTTTGTCATTAGGAATGCTTTCCGCCGGTAGCCGTCCCGCAGTGCCTTTCCCATCCGGATCTCGCTCGCGCCGTCGTTATAGTCCCAACAATTATCGAGAAAATTGATGCCGCCATCGATGGCAGTACGAATGATTCGGATACTCTCCTGCTCATCCGATTGCATTCCGATGTGATATCCGCCTAACCCGATTATGGAGACCTTTTCTCCCGTATGGCCCAGCGCGCGATAAGGAATCCCATTCCTGTTTTCCGCGGCCCATGAATTTTCCATGCCCAATCCCATGACAAAGCTCGCCGCCAGCGATGAACCCAGGAACCCACGCCTGGTCAAAGCGGCACCCCTCCGGTTCTGTTGATTTCTTAGCTCATTTCCACCATTTTCATCTTCTACTCGCATGATGTCTCCATCAGGATTTGATTCTCTCTCTGCTTCTAGGGTTCGAGGCTAATTCGATTTTTGGCAATGCTAACTTCAGCAAGCTTTCATCGGAGCAAACGACAGTCCTTCGGATGATGGCAAGAAACGTCGGGTTGTTTTTTTGGAGAATCGATTTGCCCGCCGGAGAGATTGAAATTCGCAAATAGCACGCTTAGAATTCTCGGGGCCTGGGCGCACCCAAATGAAGCTCCGTTTCCTGAAGATCGCGGTGATTGCCATATGCGCGGTCTGTTTACTCGCGGCGGAGCAAAAACTCACGTCCACACCTCCGTTTCGAAAATGGGAGCGACTCTCACGACGACCGGTGCTGGCGCCTCGAGGAGACGGTTTCGAATCTGCAGGTGTCTTCAATCCCGCAGTCGTCAAGGAAGGCAGCCAATTCATGATGCTGTACCGGGCGCAGGATAAGAACGGAACGTCGCGCCTGGGATATGCAACGAGTAGAGATGGAGTGCTTTTTTCGCCGCGTTCCGAACCGGTGTTCGTACCTGAAACGGACTACGAGAAAGACGGTGGAGTAGAAGATCCGCGACTCGTCAAGCTCGGCGATCTCTATTACCTAACTTACACTGGCTACAACAAGCAGGATGCACAACTCTGTCTGGCCACGTCTCGCGATTTGATCCACTGGCAGCGCAAGGGAGTTCTGCTGCCGGCCTACAAAGGCAAATGGAACGTCGGCTGGACAAAGTCCGGCGCCATAGTCCCGGAAAAGATCGGCGGCAAATATTGGATGTATTACCTGGGCACCGCGCGCGATAAAACCGACCAGATGGGGATTGCCTATTCAACCGATCTGGTGCATTGGACAGACGCCCTCGACAGTCCTGTATTGCCGCGACGTGCCGGGCACTTCGATTCGCGCGTAGTGGAACCCGGCCCTCCACCGATTCTGACCGAGGACGGAATCTTTCTCATTTACAACGGAGCGGACGACCACCTCGTCTATACCACAGGCTGGGTGCTGTTCGATAAAAATGACCCCACAAAAGTACTGGCGCGCGCCGACGAGCCTATTTTTCAGCCCGAGCAGAAATGGGAGAAGGTCGGCCAGGTGCCGAATGTGGTATTCGTCGAAGGGCTCGCCCGCGAAGGCGATCGCTGGCTGTTCTATTACGGAGGAGCCGACAAGTACATCGGAGTAGCAGGCTCCCAGTCTCGCTAACGGTAGTCAACCGCCGCGGCCGAAACCGTAGAAAAACGTTATCGTATGCATGTGGTATACAACAAGCCCAGCGTACAAATACGAATGGCTATACCGAATGATGCGTCATCAATTGCGTTAGTTCTATATCAGTCGTTCGTGGAGTACAGATCTTCCTACACTGATGAGGGATTCTCTGCCACCACTCCCACGGCTGACCAGATTCAAACCCGCATGAAAGAAGGACCTGTGTGGGTTGCTTTGCATGAGAACGCTATCGTGGGCACGGTTTCCGCAGTTCCGAAAGGCGAGGCGCTGTACATTCGAGGCATGGCTGTCCTTCCTACAGCAAGAGGACAAGGGGTAGGAGAATTACTGTTCAGGCATGTAGAGAGTTTTGCGTCTGCACAGGGCCACAAGCGTTTATTCCTAAGCACTGCTCCTTTTCTGGCGCGTGCTATTCGGCGCTATGAGAATCTGGGTTTCCAGCGTAGCAGTGAAGGTCCTCATGATTTGTTTGGGACGCCACTTTTTACGATGCTGAAGAGTTTGAGTCTTCCGATTAGTGAGCCATGACCGCGCCAGCACCGGCCTTTGGCCTGCGCATCAGCAAAATGAAAGGAAACATCGCGAGGAACATCATTGCCAGAAAGAGGAACACGTCATTGTAGGAGAGCATGGCAGCCTGCCGTTGCACCATTCCCCAGACGGCGGCATAGGCGCGTTTGGTAGCGGTCGCCGCGTCCGCACCGTTTGCTATAAACGCCCCACGCAGGCCATCAATCATTTGCCTGGCTTGCAGATTGGCGGGATTGATGTTTTTGGCCAGCGCATTGATGTGCGTCTGCTGGTTCCGGAATTGTAGTGTCTCGACCATGGAGATCCCGATGCTCGCTCCAATATTGCGCATCAGGTTAAAGATGCTGGTCGCATTCCCCATTTGCTCCTTGGGAATGGGATCGTTCGTAACTGTCGTCAATGGGACGAAAACCAACCCAAGCGCCGCACCTTGCAACATGAGTGGCCACCAGAAGTTCCAAAATCCGACATCCAGACTGAGGTGCGAGAGCCGGTACATAGCGGTTGCCGAGAAGAGCAGTCCAGCACCGAGCAGCTTTCGAGGGTCGATCTTGCCCACCAGAAAGCCGACAAACGGCATAGCAAGAAAGGAAGCAAGGCCGCGAGGCAAATTTGTGACACCGGCG
>QIAR01000493.1:0-476 GCA_003225595.1 Acidobacteriota bacterium
GGTCTGTTCCTTGAGGTTCACGTTGATGACGGCTTCGGCGGGTGAGATCACGGTGCGGTCTTGGACGAAGTCGCCGAGGTGGGAATCCCCCTCCTCGCCAATTGGCGTCTCCAACGAGATCGGTACCTGCATGATCTTGAGCAGCTTGCGCACCTTGGCCTCGGGAATGTCCATGTGCTTGGCAATCTCTTGCGACTTGGGTTCGCGACCCAGCACTTGGACCAATTGCCGCGAGGTGCGAATCAGCTTGTTGACGAGCTCGATCATGTGCGCCGGGAGACGGATGGTGCGCGCCTGATCGGCAATGGCGCGCGTGATCGCTTGCCGAATCCACCACGTGGCATACGTAGAAAACTTGTAGCCCCGGCGGTACTCGAACTTGTCCACTGCCTTCATCAGGCCGACGTTGCCCTCCTGGATCAAGTCGAGGAACGGAAGCCCGCGATTGCCATACTTTTTGGCGATGGCAACCACGA
>QIAR01000493.1:528-6247 GCA_003225595.1 Acidobacteriota bacterium
GTCCATCTCGCCCTGGATGATTTCGCGCTGCGTGCGGTGCAGCTCCTGGAAGCTGACGCCGGCATCGCTTTCCAGTCTTTCCAGATCGGCGCGATACTGCTCCTGTGTTTTGCGGTAATCTTTCTTCAGTTCTTCGCTGCGCGTGCTCTCAATCTTCCTTTCCAGGTTGCTGACCTGACGGCCGAGCGAGCGCATGGTGTCCATGGTTGTATCCACCCGATCGATCAGGCGTTCGCGCTCGAAGTTGGTAAGACCGAGGCTGCGGATGATGAGCGAACTGCGAACGATCTCGCGGCCCCGGCTGCATCGGCAGCGGCGGTATTCGCGTGCTTTCTTGTTTGCTGGAATGGTCGGTAGCCGTCCGGCCAAATGGCTGGCTCTTTTGTAATGCTTCCACAGTTCGTCGATGCGTCGCGTGATGTCCTTGACGCGGTACTGCAGGATCTCTTCGGTGATCTCCTCCTCGTCGAAGACGGCAAATTCCTGAATCGAGCGCACACCGCGCTTCAAATCCTGGCCAATGACAAGGAGCTGGCGGATGACAATAGGCGAGCGTGAAAGCGCCTTCAACGTGCGCAGCCGTCCGCCCTCGATGCGCTTGGCAATGTCCACTTCCCCTTCGCGGGTGAGCAGAGGGACTACGCCCATCTCGCGTAGGTATATGCGCACCGGATCGTTAGTCTTTTCAAGAGCGCCTGGGGTGGGGTCGAGCTCGACTTCGTCGCTGGCTTCCACTTCGTTCTCAAACACTTTTTCGAGGGCTGAAGACAGCTTGGGCTGGCCGTCAAGCAGGTCAATGCCCTACGTGCCGATGGTGGTAAGCAGGTCGTCCAGAGCCTCGGGGGAATGGACATCATGCGGAATCAGGTCATTCACCTGGTTGTGGGTGAGATAGTCCTTTTCCTTTCCTGGATCAATGAGTTTCGTGATGTCGTCAAGAGCCAAGCGGAACCCCTTTCAGCGTCATCGCTGGCTGCCCAGCTTGGAAGTGCGCCCATGCCGGACAAGCAAGAAACACGACGAGCAACAATAGGTAAACACCGCTACGTTTCACAACACACCTCCGTCTTGTCACCTGAAAGGCAGGCCCGAAAATTACGCCAGCGTTGCAGGAGATCAATCATAGGAAATTCCTTTCACGTGAGGTTTAAGGACTGGAGGTGCGGCGTAGAGGGCGTTGGCTTGGAGCGGATGTCGACCACCCAGCCAACGCCACACCGCCGCCGGCACTTTAGGTTTGTTGCTCGTGCTTCCCCAGGAACAGAATGGTGCGCTGCGCGTCTTCCAGTTCCATCCTTTCCCGGTGGTCAATACCACCACGGGCGTGTATTTCGCGGAGCCGATCCTCGATGGCCTTCTTTGCTGCTTCCAGTTTCTGTTCCGCACTTGTCGGATCTAAGTCCAATATCGCATCCTTAAAAAACTGCTTCCACAAGGTTCGATTACTGGCTTTGATAGCTTGCACAAGAGGGTGGTGAGGACACTGCAGGAGCTACGCTCTGCAAGTTCCCTGGTTCAGATTGGACGTGCTGGTAAGTCTCAGCAAAGGAGAACGCAGGTGGAGAGAGATACGACCACAGGAGAAGACGTTACCCTCGCTGCAGAACTTCGGGAGCATGCGCTCTTACTTGAGGCAGCCAACGGCGAGGAACAAACGGCCTGCCGGTCCCGGTGAGTGGGGATTCCCTGCGAAGATTGTTTCAACATCTCACTCTGCGTGTATCCAGCCTCGTATTCTCAGAGATCGTCGGGCCCGACAACCAGAAGCACCGCCCCAAAGCTGGCGAGAACCACCACGAGTGTCCGGATGAACTTTCTTTTCATGGTTTACCGCAAATGTGAGCGATTCAAGTTTAGCAGTGCTACGGGATAACACAAGGGGTGTCTACCGCCAGAGAGAGTGAACATTGTCACCGAAAAAATCAAAGACCTGACCAAGCAAAGGCCGCACGCCACTCTTTTGGGAGGAATAAACTCAGCTGATGCCGCGGCTTGGGCAGCGGCCGTTCCGCGTCATCCACACCGAGTTCTCGCCCCCCATCGTGGTCACGTTTTGCGTGTCTCGGCCGAGCAGAAACGTTTTCTTCCCATTTCCCTCATGGAGGCGACGGCGTTCTTCGGTTCGCGACGCCAGAACGTCAGCAATGCGAATGCTCCCCAGAACCTGTCCACCCCGCGCCACATAAGCTTCCGATACCCGTCCTTGGCCATTTGTTGGTACATGGTTCAGACCGCGATCAATGAGGAGTGCCCACCTGCCGACAATAATCTCCCACCCCTCTACTGTCCGCCCAGGATTAGCGGCAGCCCGTTCTTGGGGTTGCCAATCACGACCACCTTCGCGTTTGCACTCTTGGCCAGGTTTTCAGTGGCTTCAATGCCCTTCCATTCCAAGAGTTGCGGGCTGATGCCCTGGGCCACAATCTGCTGAAAGTCGCGGATGCCAGCCGCCTCGATGCGCTTGCGTTCGGCTTCTTGCTTCTCCTTTTGCAGGCGGAAGCTCATGGCCAGCGCCTCCTGCTCAGCCTGTTGCTTGGCCTCGATGGAAACCTTGAGCGTCTGCGGCAGCTGGATGTCGCGCAGCAAAATGCTCTCCACCAGAATTCCACGCTGTCCGAGAAGCGTCGTGAGCTGGTCGCGAATCTGTTTGGCCACCAACTCGCGCTCCCCGCTGTAGAGAGCGTTGGCGCTGTGCGAAGCGGTCGCTTCGCGGATTGCTGCGCGCAGGTTCGGCTCAATGAACACGTTCGAGTAGTTTGGGCCGATCTTCTGGTAGACATCGGCGGCTTTTTCCGGGTCGAGATGGTAGATAAGCGAGGTGTCAAGATTCATGACTAGTCCCTCGGCGCTAGGCACACTCGCTGATTCCTTGATTTCCTGCGTGCGGATGGACATTTCGTTGTTTGACTTAAGTGGATTGATCATGTGCATGCCCTCGGGCAGCACCTCGCCAGTGACCCTGCCGAACAAGGTAAGCACTCCCACGTGCCCCGACTGCACTCTGGTCACGGATGCGAACAGAAGAATCACGGCCAGAAACGCGGCGATGCCCAATCCCAGCAGCCGCAGAACTGGGCTGCTTCCTACGTCAACGACTCTACCCCGAGCGTCTGAATAAATGGTCATGAGACTTCCCTCCCCATCGTCGAATTGTATTCGCATCGGTTCGACTTTGCGTGCCTGCCTCGATACCACTCTTGGTGTCATCGGCGGCGGTCCGCTGGAATGGAGCGGGCAAAATGGAAGAGTGGGATAGGCTCGTTGCCCGGATTCATTCTGAAGTCTGGGCGAGGCGGCATCAGCCCTAAAGTGGGATTGTAATGCAACCGTTAATTCTGAATCGTTTCCATCGTTTTAGAGGAGCTGGAGGATAAGCGACGAGCGGCCCCGATGCGACTTCTCCCGCCAAGCGGCAAGCATGGTAGGACAGAACAGCACGCCAGACAGATCAGACGAGTTGGAAGAACGTGTGCGAAAGCTGGAGCACAAGTGATCGCATCAGAATCCCACTTTAAGGCTGATGCCGCCCTGCGAGATGGCGCGGGCTTGGCTTTAGAGCATGTGGCGAAGCGATCCCAAATCAAGACTCTGCTGGAATACAAGCTCTATCGTGGCCTCTACAGTCGCGTGGACCGACAGCTTGGCGTCGATCCCTCATACGTGAGCAGAGTAGCGCACGGAAAGCGGCATTCCCCGAAAATTGAGCGAAAGCTAAAAGCCGAGATTGCCCGCATCGAGAAGCTCAGGCCGAAATAAGCAAAGCACAAAATGGAACGGACTGTCGCTATCGCGGGCGCTCGCCCATGTGCTCCATGGGCTTCCCCCGCCTAGGAGCGGGCGCGGGGCATTGTAAGCGCGTTCAGGCAGCAGTATCGTCCTTGGCGGGTTCGGTGTCCGATTCCTCTATCTGACGCCCGTCCCACTCCACCATCCTGTTTAGCATCGCTTCTCTCATCGCGCCCCGGAGCTCGCCCGGGAAAAGTTCGCCGTCCAAATGCTCAGCTAAACGTACCAGCCAAGCCGCAACCTCTGCCCTGGTTTCGATAACCCCCTGACCTTTCGCACCCCGAAACCAATCTAGAATCTCGTGATGCAACTGGTCGGCAGCTCGTTCGAGCCTGACGTTTCTCTTCATCTGGTCCTCGTCGGACTTGCGCATGTGAATCTCTCTCGACTCCTCCATAACTCATCCCTCCTTTGAGAAAAACAGAAGCCACATTTAACGTCACAGCACATATCCTGACAACGCCGCTTTTTGGTGCAACCCGCGCGGGGCAAGCTCTAGGCTGCTCGCACAAGACCTGAAACCGATCAAGGACGCTGCAAAAGCGAACAGGGTTCATCTGGTCTACTATTCCGCTAACCGGAGGGCCAACATGGACCCAAACACGATGTTTCTGGCGGCTGCAATCCGTGCCTCTATCCAATTGGCAGCGGAACAAGACTCAAGCGTACCAATGGCGAAGAGGATGGATTTCAAAACTGCATTTAGAACGGCGTACAAGGACTTGCACCTAGCAGTCGAGATCCAAGACGAGCGGCCTGGATCTTCGCGGCTCTGATGGCATCCTGGCGCAAGAAAAGAGGGCCGGGAAGGAGCCACCCAGCCCAGCCCTGTGCGGGCGGGGAAGGGTGAATTACCGGCCCGCCGCTCGGACTAACGGTCAATCTATAATGCGGGCCCGCTGTGAATGGCGAGAATCCCTGTGCAAATTTCGGAAAGCCGTGGAAAAAGAGGGCACGAAACGTGACAGGCTCGCGAAGGCTGGAAATTACTTCCCTGATCGGAAACGGCGTCCTATGCTGCCTGGGTCCGCTTTGCACGAAGCAGGTAGTGCCGTTCTGCCTCGTTCATCTTTCGGCCCATCACTTTTGTGGAATATCCGCTCAATGGGAGTTGTGCCCCGCGAAAATTTCTTTTTCTGGGCTGGCATGGGATGCCCACCTCCGATGGCCTCTTAGTTTGAAGCGGTTGGCGCGGCCATCGCGTACCGGCGTTTACCAGAATCAAAGAGGGCCATCACGTCACCGATTGAGGCGACCTCAAAAATACGACTCAAGCCGGCACGCTCCAGCCTTTGCCGCACGAATCTGGACGGATTGAACAACTTGAGTTGAATGCGGCGGTCCCGAGCCCATTGCCGCAGAAATACCAGCATACCCAGCCCGCCGCCCTCTAACTCTTCTACCCCGGAGAGATCGAGTACAACGGCGCGGGCGTCTGTTTGCAGTGTGACGGCATTGCGCAGCGTGTAAGCGGCATCGCTATGTACGATTCGACCTTCACACTGAACGACGGCCACATCCTCTACGTTATCGACATGTACGCTGAGCATGACTCCCTCCCCTCAAGCAGTACCTCGTTAAACAGCACGAGCCATGCCAGCGAACAGCGTTGTCCTTTCTGCTGGATAGGAGCCGGGGGTCAGGAGAAGGGAACTTTCGGGAGGTGGGCGAGCAAATCTGCGCTACAGCAAATCCTGTACCCTAGGCGAAGGGACGACGAAAGCCCAGAACGCGATTCTGGCCCATCCTGGCAGCATGGGGGGCACTCTAGGCAAGGTCCGCGCGGCGCAGAGATTGCCCCGAAAACGGGCGTTGCCGTAATGCCACTGCGGCGTTACAAGAGAAACTGGGATGCTACCCGAAAGGAGCACACATGCTAACGCGATACGAGGATGCACCCAAGGGAAGGCAATTGGCGGTTAACCGGGTAGCT
>QIAR01000494.1 GCA_003225595.1 Acidobacteriota bacterium
CCATCTCGCGGAACTCCCGCGGATCAAGTGCGCCGGGTTTGCCGAAGATGTACTTATCTACGACTACCTTGCCAATGTCGTGCAGGTATCCGGCTGAACGCAGGGCTGCAACCTCGCCGGCTTCCATACCGAGGGCTTCTCCGATGGCCGCCGCGTAACGCCCTACGCGAAGTGAATGGCCATGGATGTTTACATGTTTGACGTCTATGGCAGCAGCAAACGCTTCCAAGGCGTTGTCATAAAAACCGTGCAGAGAAGCCATCAGCCGCAGGTTCTCGGAAATTCGCTGTGCCAGGGTCTGGGTCAGAGTGTGGTTCTGGACGGCCAAGGCCACATAATTACACAGCAGACTCAGGGCCTCGAGCTCGTCATTGTCATAGAGAGTATCGCCTTCGCGGC
>QIAR01000495.1 GCA_003225595.1 Acidobacteriota bacterium
CAAAGGTGCGACGCACTTGAACAGCTCAGGCGCGACGTTGCCATTGGAACTCAGAAAATTGTCGTAGTTGGTCGCGTTGAGCACGACGGGGCCGCGGGTCACGGTCAGGGCATGCACGTGCCTGGGAAGTAGTGGGATGATTGCCGGCTCGGGCAGCAGAACAAAGCCCTCGGCCGCAATCGAGGTGAGGAGCGACGGCCTATCGCTGAAAACGAAAAGCGCTCCTTCGCGAGCCCCAGCCGCTTCGATCAGCGTGGAGAGCATGACGCGCGCAGTCTGGGCGAACTCACGCTCGGCAGTCAATTCAGGACCGAGGTCGGAGAGCGCCTCGACTGTGCGCAGCAGCCGTCGAAAATTGCTTCTCTGCACTGCCACTCGAAGTGGTAGCGAGAAAATAAACCAGAGCAAAATGAGAGTATCACGCAAGAAAAATGCGAGGGAGGGTAAGTTGTTGGTTAGTTTGGTGCCGGGATTTCGGCAGGCGAGTACGATCCTTGGTGAGTTTTTGGACGTCGACATTTCTGTTCGAAATCGTTGCAAGAATGAAAAGGAGAAGATTCGTGATGGAACCTCGGTCTGTTCTCGTGACCGGCGGTGGGGGATTCATTGGTAAGCATCTTCGTCCTTTGCTCGAACGACAAGGATTGAATGTTGTTTCTTTGGATTACAGTCCCGCCCAGCCCGGGTGCGACCCAACGTGTTACCAGTGCGACGTCGCAGACTCCCAACAGGTTGAGGCTATTTTTCAAACCCATCGGTTCGAGGCAGTCATTCACCTGGCGTCCATCTTGCCCACAGCATCCAGACAGGATCCGCACAAGGCAACGAAGGTGAATATCACTGGCAGCCTGAATTTGCTGGAGGCGGCGAGGCGATTCCATGTAAAGAGGATGATTTATGCCAGTTCGGTCAGCGTTTACGGCACGCAGCCCGCCTCGAGTTGCGTATCCGAGAACCAACCCCCCGCGCCGGAAGATGTGTACGGAGCCGCGAAACGATATGTGGAACTGGTGGGGGAGGCCTACCAGCTGAACTTCGGAGTTGAATTTCTCGCCTTGCGTATTGCTATGGTGGTTGGACCTGGCACAATTTCCGCCACCTCGCCTTGGAGAAACCAGATTTTCGAGTACCTGGGCGGAGCGCAGCAGAAGGAGGTGCTGATCCCGTACCGGGAGGATGAAGTTCTACCCCTGGTGCATGTGGAAGACATTGCGGCCATGCTGGCGTCAGTGGCCTTGGCAAAAGGTGCTTCGAGCACTGTCTACAACTCGTTTGCTGAATCTGTGATCGCGAGGGAACTGAAGAACGAGGTCGAATCTCTGAACCCGAACATAAGGGTGAGTCTAGGAACGGCCTCTGTAAGCGGCGGTCCCAGAATAATTGACAGCAGCCGCTTTGCCAGAGATTTCGGGCTGGTGTCGGTTCCTCTACGGGAGCGTTTGCGACGAGCCATACGCGACCGGTAAACCCGGCCTAGAAGTGGTCCCGCAAATCCGCAAACTTCTCCACGATCAGAAGTCGAGTAGGCGGTTCCGCAGGTGCTACTTCTTCATGCTCCAGAATCCATGTGTTGCCGTGCGGGACGAACACTGCATTGAGACCAGCCGCGAGCGCCGGGTTAATGTCGGACTTGGGGCTGTTGCCAACCATCCAGGTGGAGTCCGCGGAGAGACCGTACTTCGAGATAACCGAATGATAGGTGGGCAGGTCTTTTTCAGCGACGATCTCCACCGCGGAAAAGTAGGCTTTCAAACCCGAGCGCTCAACCTTGCCAGACTGTTCTGCAATTGCGCCTTTTGTCATGAGAATCAGGTGGTGGCGCTCAGATAAGTAGTGGAGCGTTTCTGGCACGCCGGGCAGGATTTCAACCGGATGCTCGGCAATACTGTGAGCAAAGCTGTTGATTGTCTGGTGCAGTTCGGGCGTGAGCGTGTCGACTGCAAGGCGTTCGAAGGTTTGAACCAAGGCGTGAGCGAAGCTGTGCAGTCCGTATCCGTGGGTGAGAATGCTTTCGCGCTCCACGTGGTTCAGCACTTCGCGGACCTGCTCTGGGGAATACTCGTGATGCTTCAGAAACGAAATAAACCTCGCAATGGCACGCTCGAAGTAAATGTTGTTTTCCCAGAGCGTGTCATCGGCATCGATGAGCAACGTCTGCGCGCCGTTCGCCTGGTTTACGTCCAGCATCGTGCAACATCATAGCCGCTGCGGAGAGCGATGGGGAAGGTGTTCGCTACGTGACCCCGATGGTCTGCTAGAATCTGTTGCCTGATGAGAGCCCAGGGCCCGCTGGTTTTCCTTCTTTTTCTTATTTCTATGTCCACTCCAATTTCAGCGCAGAAAAACCCGAGGTTCATGACCGGTTCCGCAGCGAAGGGAGCGCAATCCGCCGGGATGAAGGTCGCTTCTGATCTGGACACGCGCGTCAACAAATTTCGCGAAGTGCGCATGCGGTTCGATTCGGCCGGTTTGAGCGTTCGCGAGCGCAAGCTGGTCGAGAAGTTGGTCGAGGCTTGCCATTATCTTGAAAACATTTTCTGGCGTCAGAGTGATCCTGAGGCGCTCACGCTGTATCAATCGCTCGCGGGAAGCAAGAATCCTCGCGACCTGAAACTGCGACGCTATCTCTGGATCAATGCTTCGCGTTTCGACCTCCTGGAGGAGAACAGACCTTTTGTCGGAACCGATCCCATGCCTCCAGGACGAGGCTTTTATCCCCAGGGACTCCCGCGCGCGCAGATTGAGAAGTACGTAAGAGATCATCCCGAAAAGAAGACAGGAATTTACAGCTCGACCACTGTCTTGCGCTGGCATGGCGATCAACTGGAGGGATTGCCTTATCACATTGCCTACCGCTCTTTCCTGGAGCCAGCCGCCAAAAGCCTGCGTGAGGCGGCGAAGCTGAGCGCAGATCCAGCGTTCGCCAACTTCCTGCGCCTGCGCGCACAAGCACTGCTCAGCGACGATTATTTCCAGAGCGATCTGGCCTGGCTGGATTTGAAAGATCCGAAATTCGACATCATCTTCGCTCCGTACGAAACGTATCTTGATGGACTGCTGGGAGTGAAAGGTTCGTATGGGGCGGCGGTACTTATCCGCAACGAAGAGGAGAGCCGCAAACTGGCGATGTTCCAGAAGTATGTGCCGGAGATCCAGGATGCGCTACCGCTGGCACCGGACGACCGGCCATCCAAGCGCGGTCTGGAGACGCCCCTGGAGGTAATGGACGCACCGTTCCGCGCTGGGGACCTGACCCATGGCTATCAGGCTGTGGCGGATAATCTGCCCAACGATCCCCGTGTGCACGAACAGAAGGGAACGAAAAAAATCTTCTTCAAGAACTTCATGGATGCGCGCGTGAATTATGTAATTCTGCCCGTGGCGCGTCACATGATGCGTGCGGACCAGGCTGCCAAGGCATCAGGCGAGGGATACCTTCTCGGGACTATCCTGCACGAAATTTCGCACGGCCTCGGGCCGGTGTTTGCGCGCACCTCGGCGGGCAAGGTCAGCATTCGCGAGGCGATTGGACCGATCTACAGTGGGCTCGAAGAGGCCAAAGCCGACGTGGTCGGAATGTATGGCTTGAAGTGGCTGGTGGACCACACAGCACTGCCCAAACAAAAGCTGGAAGAATATTACGCGTCGTACGTCGCGGGAATTTTTCGCACGGTGCGATTCGGTACCGGTGAAGCGCACGGCCAGGCTGAGATGATGGAGTTTAATTATCTGGCGGAGCGCGAAGCGATCAAGCGCGAATCTTCCGGCCGATACGCTATTGACTATGCGAAAATCCCCGACGTGTTGGCGGATCTTGCCAAGGAATTGCTGGAGATCGAGGCCACGGGCGATCGTCAGCGAGCGGAGAACTGGTTCAAAAAATACGGCAGGATGGGGGAGGACTTGAAGTCGGCGCTGAAGTCTGCTTCGAGCGTGCCCGTGGATATTGATCCCGTGTTTTCGTTCAAAAAGAGCGTGAGGTGAAACAGTCTGTCAGCAAGTGAAGAAGTCTGTCAGCAGGTGAGGCAGTCTGTCAGCCATCAGCTTTCAGCCGTCAGCTCACGGCAGTCAGCAGTTAGCACTTAGCAGTTAGCCACTGAAGTTTGCTGGTGTGAAACGAAAGCATGAACGCGAGAATTGGTGACGAGGTGGTATGCGAAGGCCACAATGGAAAATCTGAGAGCTGACAAGTGAAAGCCGAGAGCCGATGCCCATTGGCGAACTGAGACCTGAGAACTAAAAACTGAGAACTGCTTTCACCCCACAAACTCCACCCTCGCCGGATGCGGAATCACTCCGGCTTTGTGCCCCATGTCGAGCAAGCGGTGCACCGCTTCGCGGCCATCAGGTCCATAATCCAGAGTTCGCTGGTTCACATACATGCCAACGAATTTGTCGGCAAGCTGCGGATCGAGATCGCGGGCGAACTGCATGGCATAGGAGAGCGCTTCCTCGCGATGGTCGAGAGCATACTGGATGCTGTCACGAAGAGCAGCTGCGACACTTGCCATCAACTCCGGACCGAGGCTGCGGCGGATCGCATTTCCTCCCAGCGGCAGCGGCAGCCCGGTGACCTCTTGCCACCATCTGCCCAAATCGACAACGCGCTGCAGACCGGATTTCGAGTAACTCAGTTGGCCTTCGTGAATGATAAGCCCGGCTTCCTGCTTGCCTTCGAGCACCTGCGGAATGATCTGGTCGAACGGCACAACCTCGGTTTCTACCTCCGGAGCGAAGAGTTGCAGTAGTAGGTATGCTGTCGTGAGGGTGCCCGGGACGGCGATGCGCTTCCGCTTGACCTCGCTTTGAGTTAAGGGACGGAGAGCTACAATCATCGGGCCATAGCCTTCGCCGACACTCCCTCCGCTCGACAATAACGCGTAGTTTTCCTGAATATATGGATACGCGTGGAAGGAGATGGCGGTGACATCGTAGATGCCCTCCATCGCCTTGCGGTTCAGCGTCTCGATGTCACAGAGAGCATGAGTGAAGCGCAAGCCGGGCACGCGCACTTTGTTGGTGGCCAACCCATAAAACATGAAAGCGTCATCGGAATCTGGGCTGTGCGCGATGGTAATTTCGCGAGTTTCGATTAACGTTCCACTGCGCATAGGGCCTTTCACTTGTGCGGCTGGGACTTCAGCAGACAGTTTTCCTGGAGACGTGCCGACGGTACTCATGATTGCACTCTTGGAGCCCTTCGCAGGCGAACAGCAACAGCAGCAGCCGCCATCACTTTGATCACCTCGGCAAAAATAAACCAGTAGAACCCGAGGCGCACTGCCTGAGCCAAGGAGTGGGTAAGAATTGCAAGCCAGCTAAGGCCTCCGGCGAATAGGACGAGGTCAGCGAGAAGCCCGGCGACAGCAGCACGGGCAAAGCTCTTCTGCCCGTGTTCCATAATCCATCCAGCAAGACCGGCTACGAGAGGATAAACCATGAGAAAGCCGCCGGTCGGGCCCATCAACTGTGCAATTCCGCCTGGGCCTGTAGGATTGAAGACCGGCAAGCCGGCGGCCCCCTCGGCAAGATAGAGCGCCAGCACGGCAAAACCTCGGCGGCTGCCCAGCATTAGGCCGACGAGCAACACGCCAAAGTTCTGAAGGGTTAACGGCACTGGCGTGAAGGGGAGGGGCAGCGTGATACGCGCGCACAACGCGACGAACATGCTGGCACCGACGACGATCGCTACCTGCCGCGTGAAGTCGAGAGCCCGTACCTGTGTGGTGCCGAGTGCCGGACTAGCCACCTTCGACATTTGGTTGTCCTCCAAATCAATGACATGCACCCACCTCAGAACTTGCCTGCTTCCCGTTCGCGCTCGATTTCCTCCAGCGTTTCTTTGAGCTTTGCGTCGGATGCTTTCATGTGGCGGCGAACCCGCGTTATCAGAGCAATCGCCACACACACAACCACCAGAGTACTGAAGCCCAGGATGATAAACCACCAAGTCATCCGCACAATGACCTAGCATACCAAAACGAAGCGGAGTGCGCGGGGCCTGCGAGATAGGTAGGGAGCCCCTCCGGTTCTAAGCGCCGCGCAAAATTGAGAAACTGCGCGAAGCCAGCCACTCCATCAGGAAGGACAACTCGGGGTCACGCTACCGGGCGTTTTTTTTCCACGAGTTCTCTGATAGGTACGGGTACACGCACACGAAAAAAGGTGTAAGATAACCTCTAAGACACGTTTTATGACAACAGGGGATTCATGAAAGCCTATCAGCATGAGCTCGCGCACTCCTACGAACACCGGCGTCGTCTCTTTCAGTTTAGTTCGGCTTCTCTCTTCCAGTCTTTGATTACCGCAATAATAGTGGGTGTAGTCGTGGCGCTTGTTGGTGTTGTGATAATTAAGGTGTCTCAGACCGGCCAAATTCCATGGTACATTCTGGCCAGTGTCGAAGGTATCGTGCAGTTGCTTATCGTCACAGTCTTGTTGACGATCCTCCTCGAACAACGTCGAAAGCGATCCATCCGACGAACGCTGGAACTTGCCTTCTTGAACCATCACATTCGGAATGCCATGACCCAGATGACGATGGCTTCGAATGCCGCTGACCCAGAGGAACAGCAACGTTTCATGCGCGACGCGACTGCCCGAGTTTCAGAGACGTTATTCCGAGTTGCAAACAGCGCGGATCTTACCGGGTTGTCTCTTGAAGTTGATCTCTTTGGAAAGGAACTGGCCCACGAAGGCGAAGAGAGAGAGAAGGGCGATGAGAGACAGGCGAAAGAATTCGCTACCAATCCCCACTGAACCATCAAAAGAGTTCCCCCGGACCTCATTCTCCACGCCGTTGGTAGCCCGGTTGTGAATTTGTCCGGCCTGCTGCACTTCATCGCTAGCCCGAGCACGTAGTTGTTGTGGGCGTTTCCTTCTGAGGCGATTAGCCTCCCAGAACATTGGTCTCCTGATCCGTCTTCATCAGTGCAAATCCATCGCCAAGAAGTCTCTACGATCCGTCGCCTGCCCTGAGAGCAGCCAAAGGGTGCCCTCTTTCCTCCAATCCGTTATGATTGCCTGGTCCGTCATCATTGAGGTCACTATGCCCGAACCGTCGTATGAGGAACTGAAAGCGCGCCTAGCCGAACTCGAAAAGCAGGTCGACACCAGAAAGCGCAGCGGTAGCCTGGAATTCAAAGTCAGTGAAAAAGGCGGGGTGAGCGTTTACGGCCTGGGACGTTTCCCGGTGACGCTCTACTACGAACAGTGGACGCGCCTCCTGGACGCTTCCGACAAACTTCGGGAATTTCTCGAAGAAAACAAGTCCAAGCTCAAACTGAAGGGGCAGTGATCGCCAAGCCAGTGGGAAGCCCGGGAGAACTTGTGTCCCGAGAGCGCGAGAACGCAGCTCACGATATCGTCCGGGAACAGTACTTGTACCTGACCACACGCGGACGCAAATCGGGACGGTCACGGGAAATCGAAATCTGGTTCACGCATCGCGACGGTCGTTTCTACATCATCGCCGAGTATGCGACCTCGGACTGGGTACAGAATATCCGTACGGATCCAGCGGTCCGGGTCCGCGTTGGTGGCAAGACATTTTCTGCGCGGGCGCGGATCATTTTGGCTGAAAAAGACCTCGACCTGAACCGCGCAGTCCACGATCTCTCGCGCAAGAAATACGGCTGGGGCGACGGGCTCGTGGTGGAGTTGACACCTGATGAGGCGGCACAGACCACGTAAGTACGGGCGCTGCAACTGGTTGCGCGCAAATCACGCTAGAGAGTCGAAGTACCTGCACTGCTGACAACCGATCAGTGATTCGTAACTGACTGATTCATGTCCAAAGACGACATCCTTACTCTTCCTTCGCCGCCGGCCGACGCGCGCCTCCGCTACGGTACTGATCCCAACCAATTCGGCGACCTCCGCCTGCCGAAAGGGAAGGGGCCTTTCCCCATAGTGGTGAACATCCATGGGGGCTACTGGCGCGCCAAGTATGATCTGGCGCACGCTGGACATCTTTGTGCCGCGCTGACAGCGAAAGGGGTTGCTACGTGGAATCTCGAATACCGACGCGTGGGCAATGAAGGCGGCGGCTGGCCAGGAACCTTCGAGGATATCGGCAACGGCTACCGGTTCATTTCACAGATTGCGAATCGCCACAATTTGGACACGGGACGCATGGTGGTGGTTGGCCATTCCGCGGGTGGGCAACTCGCCCTTTGTCTGGCGGGCCATCAACCTTCCGTAAAACGCGTCGTCTCTCTTGCGGGCGTAGTCGATCTGCAGCGCGCCTGGGAGCTACACCTGAGCAATAACGCTGTCGTTGAGTTTCTCGGTGGCAACCCCAGTGACGTCCCCGAGCACTACCATGAAGCCGATCCCATGCGGCTCAAACTGCAGAAAACGGTGCAATGGCTGATCCATAGCCTGGGCGACGACGTCGTTCCGGCAAATTTCAGTCGCGCCTACGTTGAGCAGAAAAAAGCGCGTGGCGAGGACGTCCACTTGTTGGAAATTGCGACCGCAGGTCATTTCGACCTGATCGATCCCCGGTCCTCTGCTTGGCCTAAGATCGAGCAGACTATTGTGCACCTACTTCAACCCTAGCCACCGGATTTGCACGGATCAACACGGAAAAAAGCGAAAGACCACCAAGGGCACGAAGGTACACGAAGGGAAACAGCCTTGCTCTCTCAGAGCACTGTCACAGCTCAGGAACCCGTGTTGATCCGTGCGAATCCATGGCGAAGTTTTTCTGTGTCGTTATGTGGCGCTCTGTGGCTAAGCTACGTTGCGGAGCACCAGCGCCGAGTTCTTCGATCCGAACGCGATGCAATTGCAAATCGCGTGTTCAATGCTCACGTTTCTGCCCACGTCCGGCACATAGTCCAGGGCGCATTCCGGATCCGGCGTTTCCAGATTGATCGTAGGGGGGACCTGCTGCCGCCGCATGGCCACGAGGGTGGCCGCCACACCGGCGGCGCCGCAAGCGCCCTGGGGATGCCCGATCTGCGACTTCAGCGCCGACATCGGTACCCTTGCCGCATGCTCCCCCAGCGCCAGTTTCAACGCCTGCGTCTCAATGCGGTCATTGAGTTTGGTCGAAGTCCCGTGCAGATTTACATAGTTCACATCCCGTGCGTCGATACCCGCTTCTGTCATGGCCAGCGCGATGGCCCGGGCCGGCTCTTCGCCACACTCTTTGAGCCGCACGCGATGAAATGCCTCGCAGGTCGAGCCGTACCCGCAGATTTCCGCCAGCATCGTCGCCCCGCGCCGCCTGGCATGCTCATACTCCTCGAGTACAAACATCCACGCGCCCTCAGCCAGCACAAACCCGTCGCGGTCGGCAGAGAACGGGCGTGACGCCTTTTCGGGAGCGTGATTCCAGGAATCAGTAAGAATCTTCATCAGGATGAAGCCCTTTACAATGCCCAGTGCGATCGGCGCGTCTGCTCCGCCGGTCAGAACCATATCCAGCCGGCCCGACTGAATCTGCCGCAGTGAATAGCCCATCGCGTCTGTCGATGACGTGCAGCCGGTCGTGATCACATGACTTGGTCCGCGCAGACCGAACCGGATGCTGACATCACTCGAGAGCGTGCCCATTACTCCAGTCGGTACGCAGAACAGGCTCATCTGGCGATATTGCTGGTGAAAGAAGAGGCGATACTGCTCCTCAGTGAATTCCTGGGCCCCGCCGCCCGAGCCGAGGATCACACCGAAACGGCGTTTGCGTTCCAGCGGCAGGGAAGCAGGATCGATTCCGGCATCGCTGAAAGCCTGGCTCGCCGCGGCCAGAGCCAGTGGCAGCACGCGTGAAACGTGCTTGCGCTCACGTTTTTCTACCCAGGCGAGCTCGTCAAAATCGCGAACCTCGCCCGCGACCTGCACGGGGATCTCGCTGGGATCGAAATGCGTGATGCGGTGCACAATGGCGTCGCCAAATTCCTGATTCCCTACACCGTTTGGGCTCACCGCTCCCATGCCGGTGATTACAACACGTCGTGTCACGCTCTCTCCCGCATATTCTTCGCTCAAGACTATATATGAAAGCCGGACATTGGCTTAGATGCAGTCCTGTCGGCTAGTGTCGCGCAGGCCTCTGCGATCTCCGCGCTGAAATGCTCTGCTGTCTTATAATCGAGCGTTTCGTGAAAAGGAGAACCTTTGGCCTACGACGATCTACGCGACTGGATCGCGGCGCTGGACCGCGCGGGCGAACTGAAGAAAATCCGCACCGAAGTGGATCCGATCTTGGAGATTACTGAAATCACCGATCGAGTCTCAAAAGGAAACTATACGAAATCCGCAGGCAAGAGTGCCCGCGCCACACAGGCCGGCGGCCCAGCTCTGCTATTCCAAAACATCAAAGGTCACCCCGGCGCGCAGGTGCTGATCAACCAGTTCGGCTCTGCGCGGCGCATGAACCTAGCGCTGGAAGTGGATTCGTTGGATGAAGTCGCCGACCGCATCCGTCACTTCATGGACGTGAAATCACCACAAGGCTTCCTCGACAAAGTCAAAATGCTGCCCATGCTGGCGGAAATGGGTAAGTTCTTCCCCAAGACGGTTTCCACCGGCCCGTGCAAAGAAGTCATCAAACGTGACAACTTTTCGCTGCTCGATTTTCCGATCTTGCAGTGCTGGCCGAAGGACGCCGCCCGCTTCATTACTATGCCTTGCGTCGTCACGCGCGATCCGAGAACCGGCAAGCGTAATGTCGGCATGTACCGCATGCAGGTCTATGACGAGCGTACCACCGGCATGCACTGGCAGCGGCAGAAGGTCGGGGCGGAACATTACCGCGAGCGTTTGCGGGCGGCGGCTTCGGGTAGCGATCCTGCACGATCTACCGCCGCAGTCGACATCATGGCGCGGTCTTCGGGTGGCTCGGTGCTCGCCGATGGAGACCGGCCGAGCGGCCGAATGGAGGTCGCGGTTGCGATCGGCACCGAACCGGCTGTTACTTTTTCAGCTATTGTGCCCGCGCCGCCGGATGTCGAGGAATATCTGATTGCAGGCTTCTTACGCCAGAAGCCACTGGAGCTGGTTAAGTGCGAGACGGTTGACCTTGAGGTCCCCGCAACTTCGGAAATCGTTCTCGAAGGCCATGTGCACCTTGATGAACTGCGCACGGAGGGTCCCTTCGGCGACCACACAGGTTTCTACTCGCTCGAAGATCAGTACCCGGTCTTTCACCTGACTTGCATCACGCATCGCAAGGACCCGATCTATGCCACGACGATTGTCGGCAAGCCGCCGATGGAAGACCGTTGGATGGGCAAGGCCGTCGAGCGTATCTTCCTGCCGCTGATGAAGCTCACCATCCCGGAGATCGTCGATATCAACCTACCGGTCGAGGGTATCTTCCACAACTTGATGATTGTGTCGATAAAAAAATCTTACCCTGGGCAGGCGCGCAAAGTAATGAACGCCATCTGGTCGCTGGGGCAGGCGATGTTCACCAAATGCATCATCGTTGTGGATGAAGATGTCAATGTGCAAGATATTGGCGACGTCACGCTCAAAGCTCTCAACCACATTGATCCGGAGCGCGATATCCAGTTCACGCTCGGCCCCGTGGACTCGCTCGACCACGCGTCGCGTCTGCCGAACTACGGCTCGAAGATGGGGATCGACGCGACTCGCAAGTGGGCAAGTGAAGGCTTCACGCGTCCCTGGCCCGACGAAATACTGATGGATGAAAAAACCAAAGCGCTGGTGGATAAGAAGTGGAAGGATCTGCGACTGGATTAAAAGCGATCTTATTCCAACCAATCCAAAGATCGGCTCACCGCTTTCTTCCAGAGCCGGTACATTTCATCTCGCTTCGCCGGCTCCAGTTGTGGGGTCCAGGTGCGGTCCAAAGCCCAGCTGGCACGCAGGTCGTCGGTGTCCTTGAAGAAACTGACTGCCAAGCCGGCTGCATACGCCACCCCGAGCGAGGTGGTCTCCTTGATTACAGGCCGCACCACATTCCGATTGAGGATGTCAGCCTGAAACTGCATCAGCAGTTCGTTTTCCACCATGCCTCCGTCCGTGCGTAGCACATCGAGAGTGATGCCGGAATCTTTCTCCATGGCTTGGAGCACCTCCCGCGTCTGAAAAGCCGTGGCCTCAAGGACCGCGCGGGCTAAGTGTCCTTTTTTCGCGTAGCGCGTGAGTCCCATGATTAGGCCCCGAGCGTTGGGGTTCCAATACGGCGCGTAAAGGCCGGAAAACGCCGGCACGAAATAGACGCCGCCGTTGTCCTCCACGGCTCGCGCCAGCGTTTCAATCTCCGAGCTTGTCTGGATGAGGCCGAGATTGTCGCGAATCCACTGCACCAGTGCGCCGGTGATGGCGATGCTGCCCTCGAGCGCATACTTCGCAGGCTGATCGCCGAACTTGTAAGACACGGTCGTGAGCAAGCCATGGTTCGAACGGACTACACGCTCGCCAGTGTTCATCAGAAGAAAGCATCCGGTGCCGTAAGTGTTCTTAGCCTCACCGGGGTTGAAACAAGTCTGCCCCACAAGCGCCGCCTGCTGATCGCCCAGGATTCCGGCAATTGCCACATCTTTCACAGCGCTTAAGGTGGCGACCGCGTAGACTTCACTGCTGGAGCAGATGCGCGGCAGTATGGCTTCGGGAATAGCGAATTCGTTCAAGAGTTCTTTGTCCCATGAAAGTTTCTCCAAGTTCATCAATTGAGTGCGGCTGGCATTGGTTACATCGGTGACGTGGGCCCCTCCTTGGGGACCTCCGGTCAGATTCCAAACGAGGAAACTATCAACATTGCCGAACAAGACCTCTCCGGCTTCTGCCTGCTCGCGAACCCGCGGCACGTGCTCCAGCAGCCAGCGAATTTTTAGACCGCTGAAATAAGTGCTAAGAGGGAGGCCAGTTCTCGCCCGGAAGCGATCCGGCCCGCCATGGTGAGCTAGTTCGGCCACGTAATCGGCAACGCGCATGTCCTGCCAGACAAGAGCATTCGCCACCGGCTTTC
>QIAR01000440.1 GCA_003225595.1 Acidobacteriota bacterium
ACGCGGCAAGATTGTAGACCGGCCAAAACCGTCGATGATGTGGGTGATTCGCGTGAGCGCATCGGATGTGTTGCTGCTCGATTCCTGGAGATCGCGGGAGAATTGTGCCCGCAGATGGCTCGTCAGCCGCCAGAGAAGCGCGCTGGTGAGCGAGACCGACCCGCTCTCGGTCGAAACATCTTCCTCACCATTTTCACTGATGGCAAAGCTTGTGACCGGGCTTGCCGGATCAAAGAAGACATTATTCTGGCCGTAGTAGCGCGAAGTATTCAGCCGTGCGGAAAGATACTGGTGCGGGGTCAGCGAGAAATCGATTTTAAGAAAGCCGGTGTTCCCCAGCAATTGTGAACGATCCTCGCCCGCCATTTTCGAGAGTTGGTCGGCAGCGGCAAACACCAGCGCCTTGTCACTATCTTCGTAATCGCCGTCATGAAGCGGCTCGGCGCCTTTCTGCGGAACCACGACTGAGCTCCCGTCCAGAAAACGGACGATCGTGGGCACGTGAAACACATGCTGGTCGAAACCGCCGAAGAAGAAAGCCTTGTTCCGCTTGATCGGTCCACCAAGTGTGAAACCGAACTGCTGCTGCTGATCCTTGGGCTTAAAATCCACTGAAGCAGGTCGTGCGTTCAAAGCGCTGTCACGGTGGAAATAGAAACTGGTGCCGTGCCAACGATTAGAGCCGGACTTGGTAACCACATTCACCACCGCGCCGCCCGACCGTCCAAGTTCTGCGCCGTAGGAATTCGACGAGACACGGAACTCCTGCACGACTTCATTCGAGAACTGATAGGGCGCGCGATAGCGACCCCGGGCCTGGCCGAAAAATGAATTATTGTTGTCCGCGCCATCGACCAAATAGCTGGACTGGTACCCCCGGATTCCGCCGAACGCCAAATCGCCGTTCGATGCCGACGTGAGCCCGCGCGGATCCTGAGTTACTCCGGGGGTCAGCAGGATGAGATTGAAGCGGCGGCCGTTCAAAGGCAGTTCCGTGATCGCTCGCTCGTCTAATACCGCGGACACAGCGCTTGGCTGCGTCTCGACAACCGGCGGTGCATCCGAAACCGTCACTGTCTCTTGCGCTCCGGCCACGGCCAGCCGGAACTCAAGTTCCGTCGTGCCGCCCACGTCCACGTGCATCTGTGGACTCAGTTCGGGTGCCATGCCCGGCGCGTTAGCGCGTGCCGAGTAATCTCCCGGCGGAAGCAGCTGAATCACAAAGCGGCCTTCCTGGTCGGTGGAAGCCGAGTAGCGCAGGCCCGTAGCCGCATTGACCACGATGATGGAGGCGCCCGCGATGCTTCTGCTATCAGGATCGACAACGACTCCGCGGAGCGAGCCCGTGGAGGCATCCTGTGCACAGGCGAGGGTCGCAAGCACCAATACTAGGAGGAGGACAGAAATAGAGAGGGGAAGACGAATTGAAACAAAGCTCACGAGGCGAATTGCGAGCCGGAGATGAAGACGAGAGCACGCAATTTCTGAACACCGGGCTTCTAACGCATCGAGCGAAGACATAGGAATCCACCTGCTTCGAAGGATTAAGAATCGGAGGGGATTCCGGGAAACCCGGTGACAACAGTTCTGTCATATCACGACCGTTAGAGATAAGACTCGCGAAGGCGAGTTCTTTTTGATTTTTATCCCGGAGTGGGAATTTTGGAATCTGTTTCTCAGGCACCATCCCGACCCCGGCCTGCGCCTCGCCGCTTGGGACTCAACCCACCAGCATGTTATGTTCATCTGCTTTGATAGCAGACGCATTGTTCTTGCGCAGCCTGGGAATCCACCAATGATTCGTTCTTACAACGGCATGACACCGCAGATTCCAGACACGTGTTACGTGGACGACTCGGCTCAGCTCATTGGCGACGTCGTTCTCGGCGAGCATGCCAGTTTGTGGATGAACGCCGTGCTCCGTGGAGACGTGCACTCCATCCGCGTGGGCCATTACTCCAACATCCAAGACTGCTGCGTACTTCATGGCATGAAGGAGCTGTATGGCGTGTCCGTCGGAGACTACGTCACGGTTGGCCATTCGGTGACGCTCCACGGATGCACCGTTGAAGACCGCTGCCTGATCGGCATGGGTGCGATCATCCTGAACGGCGCGCAAATTGGTGCAGGTTCGATCATCGCCGCGGGTACGCTGATTCCGGAGAAGACGGTCGTCGAACCGAAATCGCTGTGGATGGGCTCACCCGGCAGGTTCACACGTAAGTTGAATGAGAAGGATGAAGAAATGATCCTGCGGTACGTGGAGAATTACCTGGGGTACAAGAATTCGTATCTGCGGGAGCGGGGCAGCGGCGTGAGGAGTGCATAGATCCTTCGCTTCACCTTGTCCTTTGCAAGCGAAGCACAAGGCTAACTCAGCATGACAAGATTACCCGGAGAGATTTTCTGACATGGCTGAAGCCACGCCCTGATACGAATCCGAAGGGCAGGACTGAAAGCTGAGAGCTGAGAACTGATCTCCCATGATCAAAGCAGTCCGAGGAACCCGCGATTTGCTGCCGCCGGAAACAGCGCTGTGGAATTTTGTCGAGGCGGCGGCGCGAGACGTATTTCGTGCCTACAATTTTCAGGAGATTCGCACGCCGATCTTCGAGGAGACCCAGCTTTTTGCGCGCTCCGTCGGCGAAGAAACTGACATCGTTGCCAAAGAGATGTACACGTGGGAGGACCGCGCCCGTGCGCAATCGGATAAAGGCCTGTCACTCACCCTTCGCCCCGAAAACACCGCCGGCGTGGTGCGCGCCTATATCGAGCACAAGCTCTGGGAACGCGGGTTGCAGAAGCTCTACTACATCGGACCGCAGTTTCGCCGTGAGCGTCCGCAGAAAGGTCGCTATCGGCAGTTCTATCAGATTGGGGCGGAAGTGATTGGGCCGCCCACTGCGGGCAGCGAATCACCTGCGCGCGATGCGGAAGTCCTCGCAATGCTCGCTACATTCCTTGATCGCCTCGGAATTACTGACTGGACTCTGGAGTTGAACTCGGTCGGCTGTCCCAACGACCGCGCCCTCTTTAATGAAGCCTTACGCAAGGCGCTCGAGCCGGTTGTGGCCAAAATGTGTGCCGATTGCCAGCGTCGCGCCGTCAACAATCCCTTGCGAGTCTTCGATTGCAAAGTCCCCGCGGACCAGCCGATCATCGACAAACTGCCCCGCATTAGCCAATTCCTCGACGAAGGCTGCCGCGAACATTTCACTGAAGTGCAGGAAATCCTGAAGGTAATCGGCATCCCATTTTCGCTCAACGACCGTCTGGTTCGTGGACTCGACTACTACACGCGCACAGCGTTCGAGTTCACACACGGGGCATTGGGCGCGCAGAACGCCATCCTGGGCGGGGGTCGCTACGACGGCCTTTCTGAATCATTGGGCGGACCGCAGGCGCCCGGTATCGGCTTTGCTATCGGAGAAGATCGACTGGTGATGTCACTGAAAGAATCCGCCGATGCCGTTGCTCGCAAGCCGGACGTCTACATCGCGCCTCTCGGCGAAGGCATGAACCGCGAAGCCGCCCGTCTGGCGCGAGAGCTACGCCGCCATGATCTGGTCGCAGAATTGGGTGACGAGAGTTTCCGCCTCAAGAAATCGCTGGAAACGGCCAGCAA
>QIAR01000106.1:0-7200 GCA_003225595.1 Acidobacteriota bacterium
CTGCCAACAGAACCATGATCAAGAAACAAACGGCGAGGAAGAGCTGTGAAAGGATCGCGGGCAGGTGCCACCCTCGTCGAAAGCCGTCCAGTTTTGTCCACGAGAATATGACGGTCCATAGGCCAAGGGCGCCGAGCAGGAGTGGAGTGAACGCTAGAAACGACTCTCCTTCAGGTCCATACCACGTGATTCCATATCGCAGAAAGTACGCCAGGACCATGGCGATTGACGTCCAAATAAGATCCGCAGCGAGAATCCAGTGTTGAAGGCTTTGCTTCTTCAAAATGTGCTCTTAGTTGCCGGGACTTTTCGTCATTCCAGAATGCTGGATCATACTGAGTGCAGCATTTCCAAAAGTGGAAAACACGCAAGCTATCCTACAGCTTGAGTTTCTGACAAGTACCTGTCATGGTGATGGCAATGACTGGGATCTTAAGTAAGTCAGCCAATCAAGCTGGCTTTAGAATGCACTTGACATGCACTTTGTAATATTACGAATCGCAAGCGTGCGCGAGGGCAGCAGATGCGAGTTGAGAGATCTGGTTCCGCACCACGCTAAAGACGCAATGACTGATACTTAGATGCAAATCTTCGATGACCTGCATGTTCTCCGACGGTACCACCACACAGAGGTCGCACGATGCCTTCATCTTTCCACCCTGATAACCCGTGAGGCCAATGTTGTAGGCTTCAACTTCCCGTGCTACCTGTAGGCCATTCAGCACATTAGGCGAATTCCCACCCCCCGCTTATCGCAAACGCAACGTCGCCCGGCTGGATAAAATTGCGGATTTGCTCGGCAAAAATATCTTCGTGCCGCGAATCATTGGCCCATGCGGTCGGGTACGTTGTCGGTCAGCGAGAGTACACGGAAACGCTCCATACCGTTCACTGCGGTCCCTTTTCCAAGGTCGCACACAAGATGCAAAGCCAGTGCTGCGCTACCACCATTCCCGAAGAGGAATACCGCGCGATGCCCCTGATACGTCTGCAAGAGAACCCTGACGACTTCATCGATAGCGGATGAGGCAGGTGCTCCAAGGTCCTGGAGAGTCCGCGGAAGTAGGTCTCTGCACCATCGATCTCGGTTAATGCTGGACAATACCCTCCCAGAGACAGTAGATAGTTCCCAGCCAGCAGCAGGCCCATCAAACAACTGACGGCAGAAAACCTGCGAAAATACCGGCGGGAAGTGCCAACCACCCCCGAAGCAGTCCAGTTTCATCCCGGAAAAGAGGAACACCCAAAGCAGAAGAGTCACGACGACAGGCGGCAGAAAAATGAGGAACGAACCCTGAGTCGGGCGATTGCACACCAAGCCGTAGCTCAAAACGTAGGCCAGAGTCAACGACATCGGGATCCATAGCACGTCCGCAGCTAAGATGTAATGCGCTAGCCTTCTGTGTTCACGTTCGTTGAGTACCTCAAGAGCCGAATTCGGGAGTTCGTCCTAGACTTGGAGAATCCGCAAGCCGCTAACTTACACCAGAACCTATCATGTCCCGCGCTCCCCTATCGGAAACTCTATCGTCTCTTCTTTTGCCTCGGTCCGAATGTATCCTTGAGGATGCATTTGTTTCCAGGCCCAAGCACTCTGAACAATATCGCGCAGGTTTGAATAGCGCGGTTTCCAACCCAGCGTTTGTGCCAGTCTTTCGTGGCTGGCTATTAAGATCGCGGGATCGCCTTGGCGTCTTGGACCAACACAGAATCGCAAAGCACGTCCTGTGACTTCTTCTGCCGCATCCACAACCTGTCGTACGGAGTAGCCCGCGCTGGAACCGATGTTAAAGGCGCCCTGTCGCGGGTTTTCCCCGAGGGCTTCCATGGCAAGCTTGTGCGCTTCAGCGATGTCGAGGACATGAACATAGTCTCGTACACACGTACCATCCGGGGTGGAGTAGTCGTCACCGTGAATGACAAATCTTTGGGTTCGGTTGACGAGAGCGTTCAGGAGCCGGGGAAGCAGATGACTCTCGGGATTGTGATCCTCGCCATTCAACTGACTGGCACCCGCAGCATTGAAGTAGCGCAATGCCGCGTATCGCAAGCCATAGGCGCGACGATACCACTCCAGAATCCGCTCGAACATGAGCTTGGATTCGCCGTAGGCGTTGATGGGCTGCGTGGGATGGTTTTCAGTAATCGGCGTACTGATAGGTTCTCCGTAGACGGCCGCGGAGGAAGAGAAAATGAATTTCCTGACCTCGCACTTCAGGAGGGTGTCGAGGAAGTCCAGGCTCTTCCACACGTTGCTGCGGAAATAAACGCGAGGATCGGTCATAGACTTTTCTACCAAAGTTTCTCCCGCAAAGTGCATCACAGCGTCGATGGAATGTTCCCGGACGAGATCACTAATGAGCATCGTGTCGCCAAAGTCAGCTTCCAAAAAGTACGCTTCGGAATGCACCGCTGCCCGATGTCCAGCAGAAAGATCGTCGATGACGACAACATTGTGTCCTGCCGCTATCAGCTGCTCCGCACAAATACTTCCCACATATCCCGCTCCGCCGGTTACGAGAACGTTCATGTGATCTCCGACACTACTCGCATAAGGGGATGAGCACCCTTCAAATCGCGCCATCTCCAAAGAGCACGACTGGAACGGTCTTCGAGAGAATCCTGACATCCAGAAGAAAAGAAACATTATCGATATAAGATATGTCGAGACGAACCCGTTCCGGGTAAGGCAAGCGCGAACGTCCGCTCACCTGCCACAGGCCGGTGATACCAGGCTTGACAGTGACAAACTTAGAGGCAAACTCGCCATACATAGCCAACTCGGTCTCGAGGATATCACGCGGGCCAACCCAACTCATCTCTCCTTTGAGCACATTCAATACCTGAGGCAATTCATCGGCAATTCATCGAGGCTTGTCCGTCGCAGCCAGCGTCCCAAGCGGGTAATTCGAGGGTCGTTCTTGAGCTTGTAGGTGGCCAGGTATTCTCTGCGGAGTTCATCACTGGACTGGAGGAGTTCCTTAAGGATTCTCTCGGCATCAGGTACCATCGTGCGATACTTGTATTTGTAGAAGACAGTGCGATCCTTCCCAAGCCGCTTGAGCTTGACCAGGACAGGTCCCCTCGAGTCCAGTTTAATTAGAAGAGATGCAATGAGGGCAAAGGGTACGATCACAGGCAGAAGCAGGATGGTAAGAGCGACGTCCATCCAGCGTTTCAACGTCGGATGATAGCTCCAACGAGGAGACGGGTATACCTGAGTCTCGGTGTGGGAGTCCTGAACCATAGTGGATGCCAGTTGCTCGTTTGTGTCAGTGGGCATGGCTCATTCTCAAAACGTCCATGTTCAGGAGCTGTTGATGTGTATCCGAGAAATACCGCTCCAAATTTCCAAGGCCGTGCACCCAGCTCAGAAAGTCCTCAAGAACGTCATCGAGAGTGCGTCGCGGCCGCCATCCGAGGCGCTTCAACTTCTCGACGGAGGAAACAGAGTGGCGCGCATCGCCCAAGCGGTAGATTCCTGGAACTTCAGGGTCAACGGATTTGCCCATCTTGGCGGCCAGTTTGTGGGCATATTCCAGTACGGTGGTCGGGGTACCACTGCCGACATTGAAAGCCTCGCCTACGACACGTTCATCGTGTGTGACCAGCCAGTTCGCTTCCACTACGTCCTGAACATGCACGTAATCCCGCTGCAGCAGTCCATCCTCAAAGGCGACGGGCGGTTTACCCTGCAGAAGCCGAAGTGTGAAGATGCGGGCGATGCCGGAATACTGATTGAATAATGACTGACGGGGACCCTGCGTAATCGAATAGCGCAGCGCCACACAGGGAATCCGAAGCAGGTTGGCCAATTTCAAAGCGGTGATTTCCTGTGCATACTTTGAGGTGCCGTAGGGACTGAGCGGATTGGTGTAAGACTCCTCTAGCAGTTGGGGATTGGCCGGCATTCCGCACTCGGGACACGTCACCTCCCAAAGGCCCTTCTCGAGATCCTGCAAGCGACGAGGGGAGGCAAGAACGCGCGCGTGTTGTGGACAGAGGTACTGGCCCTCCCCGTAGACCGCCTGCGAGGACGCCACAACAATCCTGGCGACAGGCAGTTTCCGGGCGGCGAGAACCTCGAACATCAGCGCTGTCCCGACCACGTTCGTGGACATGAATTGGCTGTAGTCGGGCACGTAGTCCTGATAGGCTGCTTGATGGGAAACGACCTCCACACCTTCCAGGGCGCGCTCCCAGTCGGAACGATTTAGGACATCGCCAGGAATGAACTCTGCCTCCCTAGCGAGATGCTTCGGCATGCCATTCGGGTGAACCCTGGGGTGGAGGGAGTCCATGATCCTGACCAACCAGCCTTCCCTCAGAAACCGGTCGGCGATGTGAGAACCGATGAAGCCTGCTCCACCAGTAATTAGTATCCGCATGACTGACTCAGAGCCTTTGGTGGGAGTGGGACAATGTGTGTGGTCCAAGCCGCGCTTGTGTTATATAGCAACCTCTAGAAGCGCTAATCGTCGGCACAGACAGCCGACGTGTCCTTTGCGTGGATCGCTTTGCGAACTAACGTAAAGAGTGCATGGGCAACACCTACGTGAAAGTCTTCAATGATCTGCATGTTATCCGAAGGCACTACGATGCAGAGGTCGCATAGGGCCTTCATTCTACCTCCCTGAAAACCCGCCAGGCCGATCGTGAATGCTCCGGCGCCTTTTGCTACTTCCAGCGCCTGCAAAACATTGAGTGAGTTGCCGCTTCCACTGATCGCAAAGGCCACATCGTCGGGTGCGACAAAGTTCCGGAGCTGCTCGGCAAAAATTCGTTCGTATGAGCTGTCGTTTGCCCAGGCGGTCATGAGAGGCACGTTGTCGGTCAAGGGGAGAACACGAAACCGCTTGCAGGAATTTCCCTCTACAAGCGTTCCCTTTCCAAGGTCACAAGCAACATGTGACGCCAGAGCGGCGCTGCCCCCGTTGCCGAAGAGGAAAATAGCCCGTCCCTCCTCGTAAACACGCAGTAATTCGGCCGCCACTTGTTCGATTGTTGCATAGGGCAGGTTGGCAATCACGTGGTTGTACTGTTTGAAATATTGCCGTGTACTCGTGACCTCCGTCGGCACAGGCAAAGGTTGAGGTGTGATGGTTGCGAGACGCACTCTGTTCACGGGAGATTCTCCGGGTTAGGTTTGGTAAAGCATCTGCGGCGGGCCCTACCGACATCTGTTTTCTTCTGCCGTCTGTGCGATTGGTGGCAGCTCAAGTCATGGGGGTTTGCCGTTCTGGCATGTCAACAATCCTTCCAAAGTGCACAGTGGTGATGGCGCAAACCTTCAAAGACAGCGCGAATCGGCGTCGCTTCATCGCAGCGCAACTCTTGTGAACCAGGGAACGCACCGTGATTTGCGTGGTAGCGCCTGATGACCGGCTGATGACCTGAATAGGGGCGTCGAGATAGGGAAATCTCAGTCTCAAAATCAATCAAAGAGGCGAACGGCGCTGAATCTTCTTTTCAATGCCAAAGGCAGGAGACGCTCGTTTCTTCCCAACATCAACCCGGCATATTTCGCAGCATCGTGAACTACCGAGATAGCTCGAGCCGACCCACTGCTGTTTCCGGCGGTGAGTTTACGACACACGAGCCTCCATCCTTCCCGGGACATTGAGGAGCGCGCACTCTTGTCCCAGATGTTCAGACGCTGATAAATCACTCCTGTATCAAAGTACCTCTTGAAAAGGCCTTTGGAGGAATGATTATCAGCGTGATAGACCGCCGCCGCTGGCTCATACACGATTCTCCAGCCCGCATCCAAGATGCGCTTTGCAATACCCACATCCTCATAAATTTTCAGTTCTTGCGGAAAACCCGTAGCTTGCCAGACATCCTTGCGAATGGCAGCGTTCACTGTAGAAAGATGATAGTAACGGTAGCCAAGCTCCCGTTTTCGGGACGCCTCCTTGATGATCTTTTCGTCGCCGTAAACCCTGGACAGCACCGCTCGCCGCTCCAGATTGCAGCCGGGCTTGGGCAAGTGGCGACCGTAAACCGCCCCGACGGACGGATCTGAGAAGTTGGACAGCAAGAACTGCAGCCAATCTTGGGAAGCCGGAAACGCATCTGCGTTGAGATAAACAAGGTATCTGCCTTGCGCCAAGCTGGCGAGATAGTTCCTCGTGCGTGCATGGTGAAATGCTTCCGGTGGAATGCGGTAGAGCCGTACTGGATAACCAGCGACAATGTCCGTCGTGCCATCAGTCGATCCCGAATCGACGACAATCACCTCAAACGCGCCGCCGGTCGCCTGGGAGAACACGGCGTTTAGACAGGTGCCAATGTTTAGGGCTTCATTCTTGGCAGGAATAAGAATCGAAGTCTGAACCATGCTTGCTCTACCTCCAGCGAGAAAATAAAACTGCGCGCCAGCCACCAGAACGTGACGCGTTCAACACCTAATGCCCTCTACTGTCGCTTTACAGACCATGGACGGAAAACGCGGCTGCAGCCGCCTGTGGTCGGACGATTGTCAACGACGGTAATCGTGGGGGGGTTCCGCCCAACCCGCCTTTCGGTCTGCTCAAATGCACATTAGGCCCCGATGCGGTCCCGAACAATTTGGCGAGCCGAGAAAGAGGACTTGTTTTTGGACTCTCTTTGGTTGCTATTTTCCCCATTCTGTTGCCCGTGGGGCTACGCTCTTGCCAGGGTCACTCCTGCCCAACTGGGCGGCATGTTTTTGGTAATCTCGATGTTCTCGAAGACAGTACTCTCCCGTGCGCCATGTTTCCTAACCCATTCGGCCATTGCAGAAATACCTATCTTAAGGGAAGTCTTTTCTCGCTTTCCAAACACGGCCTCGGCCTTACTATGGTCCGAGAAAGCGATCTTCACTTCCTTCCGTGGATCCAAGTGTAACGCTCGACCTTGCTTACCCATGGCGTCCGCCACAACCTTGGCAAGATCATTGACCGTGTACGGCACATCTGCACCCACGTTGAAGATCTGGTTCCGCGCGGAGGAGTAATCCACGGACGCCGCGATGATTGGGGCGATATCTTTGATGTGGGTAAACGCACGCATCTGAGTACCGTCGCCAAAAATCGTCATGGCTTCGCCCTGCAACAACTGGTTCATGAAAATGCCCACTACATTACGGTAGCGGTCCCCGATGTTTTGTCTCTCGCCGTAGACATTGTGTGGTCGAAAAATTATGTAGTCCAAGCCAAACATCTCGCGGCTGATGTT